>JBIITV010000214.1:0-5312 GCA_044340325.1 Lysobacteraceae bacterium | reverse complement strand
AGGTGGAGGAGGGCATCGCTGCGATCTGGCGTGAGCTGCTGGGCCTGGAGCGGGTCGGCCGCAACGATCACTTCTTCGAACTCGGGGGACATTCGCTGCTGCTGATGCGCATGGCGATACGCATCCGCGAGCAGTTCCAGATCGAGGTTCCACTGGCGCAGCTCTTCGAACAGCCGCTGCTGTCAGCACTGGCCAAGGTTATCAGCGCGTTGCAGATGCAAGTATTCCTGGGCGAAGACATCGCGGGCATGCAAGGCGAGCTAGACGCGATGTCCGAAGACGAACTGCGTGAGCTGCTGAAGAGTGAATCCGTGTAATGAATACGCCAAGCGAATCCGTGGAAGACCTGAAGCGACGCATCTTGCTGAATCGGCTCAAGCAACGTATGGATCTGCGCGCGGCGGATACTGCGCATGCGCCGATCGCGCGCGCAGCCCGCGATGCGCCGCTGCCGTTATCCTGGGCGCAGCAACGGCTGTGGTTTATAGATCAGCTCGATCATGCTGCCAGCGTGGCGTATCACATGACGGCGGGGCTGCGCCTGAGCGGCGTCCTCGATCGTGCAGCAATGCAGGCGGCGTTTGACCGCATCGTCGCGAGGCACGAAATCTTGCGGACATCATTCGTCGATGTCGGGGGCGAAGTGGCGCAGTCGATCGCGCCGGCGTCTGTCGGCTTTCGCCTGATCGATGAAGATCTGAGTGCGCTGGACGCCGCTACGCAGGCGAGCGAAATCGCCCTGCGCAGCACCAGCGAAGCGGAAGACGAATTCGACCTGACCACAGGACCGCTAGTCCGGGGCCGTCTGTTGCGATTGAACGAACGTGAGCACCTGCTGCTGATCACTCAGCATCACATCGTGTCCGACGGCTGGTCGATCGGCGTGCTGGTGCGTGAATTCAGCATGTTGTACACGGCATTCCGCCACGGCCAGCCCGATCCACTGCCACCATTGGCGATCCAATACGCCGACTACGCGGCCTGGCAACGGCAATGGTTGCAAGGCGACGCCTTGCAGCGCCAAGTGGCCTATTGGCGCGGTCATCTCGATGGCGCGCCGGCGTTGCTGGAATTGCCGGCCGACCGCGCGCGCCCTGCAGTGCAGTCGCATCGCGGCGCCGTAGTGCCGTTGACCTTGTCGATCGAGTTGACCGCTATGTTGCGCAGTCTGTCGCAGCGCCATGGGGCAACCCTGTTCATGACCTTGCTAGCCGCGTGGTCGACGCTGCTTTCGCGCCTGAGCGGGCAGTCTGAGGTCGTGATCGGCACCCCGGTGGCGAATCGTCAGCGTTCCGAGGTCGAGCCCTTGATCGGGTTCTTTGTCAACACCTTGGCGTTGCGAATGGATCTGCAAGCGAATCCGAGCGTCGCCGAGCTGATCGCGCAAGCCAAGGCAAAGGCGTTGTCGGCCTATGCCCATCAGGACTTGCCGTTCGAACAAGTGGTCGAAGCGCTGAAGCCGACGCGCAGTCTAGGCCACAGCCCGATCTTTCAGGCGATGTTGTCGCTGGACAACACGCCTGGCCAAGGGGAGCTGGTTCTGCCGGGCTTGCGCCTGACGCCGGTCCAGACGCCCCACACGACCACACAGTTCGATCTCGCGCTGTCGTTTATCGACACCGGCGAGACGCTGGCGGGCAGCCTGGAATACGCCAGCGATTTGTTCGACGCGAGTACAGTCCAGCGCTGGGTCGGGCACCTGCGCACCTTGCTGACGTCCATGGTGGCCAACGATAGCCGGCATGTTGCCGCGTTGCCCTTGCTGGACGGGGCGGAGCGCGACCAGATCCTGGTCGGGTTCAATCAGACCGCGTCGCCCTACCCTTGTGACAGCACGTTCGCCGCGCTGTTCGAAGCCCAGGTCGCGCGCACCCCAGCCGCAGAAGCCGTGCGCTATGAAACCTGCGCCTTGAGTTACGCCGAGTTGAATTGCCGGTCGAATCGACTCGCTCATCGGCTGATCACCGAAGGCGTGAAGCCGGGGGATCGCGTGGCGATTCGCGCCGAGCGCAGCTCCGAATTGGTGGCCGCCGTGCTCGGCGTGCTCAAGGCCGGTGCTGCGTATGTGCCGATGGACCCAGAGTCCCCGCCCGAGCGTCTGTCGTTTCTGCTTGCAGATTGTGCGCCGGTCGTCTTGCTGACTCATTCGGCCTTGGACGCCGACTTGCCAGTGCTCGATAGGATGTCGCAGGTGTCCCTCGACGACGCGTCGTTGCTGTTAGAGCCCGACCACAATCCGATGATCGCAGGCCTTGGCCCGGACGATGTGGCCTATGTGATCTACACCTCCGGCTCGACCGGGCAGCCCAAGGGCGTGGAAGTCGAGCACCGCAGCATTGTCAATCTATGGCAAGCCTTTGAAACCGATGTGCTTGCTGATTGCGCGGCCGATGCACGCGTCGTGATGGGCGCTGGCCTGTGGTTCGACGCCTCGGTGCAATCGCTATTGCAGCTGTTGTCGGGCCGATGCATCGTGATCGTGCCCGATGCGATCCGCGCCGATGGCGCGGCTCTGGCGGCATTCATCCGCCACCAGCGCATCCAGATTTATGACTGTACACCGGCGCAATTCGACTTGCTGCTCATGCAGGGGCTGCTCGAAGACGATACGACGCCGCTGGATACGATCCTCATCGGCGGCGAAGCGATCTCTGCACGCGCTTGGCAGGCCGCCGCTGCGTCGTCGATCCGCTGCTTCAACGTGTACGGTCCGACCGAATGCACGGTCGACGCCACCTGTGCGCGGATCACGCCCGGCACAACGCCCCATATCGGGCGACCGGTCGCCAACGTCAATGTGTATCTGCTTGACGCCAGGCAAGAACCGGTGCCGATCGGCGTCACCGGGGAGCTGTATATCGGCGGCGCGGGTGTGGCGCGCGGGTATCTTGATCGCGCGGAACTGACCGCCGAACGCTTTATCGCCGATCCATTCCGTGACGTTCAGCGCCATGGTGGTCCGCCCGAGCGCATGTACCGCACCGGGGATCTGGCGCGCTGGCGACCGGACGGCACGATCGAGTACCTGGGCCGCAACGACTTCCAGGTCAAGATTCGTGGTTTTCGCATCGAGTTGGGCGAGGTCGAGGCCAAACTGCAGGCTTGCGCAGGCGTGCGCGAAGCGGTGGTGATCGCGCGCGAGGACGCGTCAGGGGACAAGCGCCTCATCGCATACCTGGCCGTCAGCGAAGAGCATCCACCAACGGCGGCGGCGCTGCGCGAAGCGCTGTCGCGCACGCTTTCCGAGGTCATGATCCCGAGCGCGTTTGTGCACATGGACGCCTGGCCGCTCACCGCCAACGGCAAGCTCGACCGTCAGGCATTGCCGGCACCGGACCATGCGGCAGTGGCATCTCGCGAGTACGAAGCGCCGAAGGGCGAGGTCGAACAGTCCATCGCTGCGATCTGGAAGGACCTGTTGGGCCTGGCACGGGTCGGCCGGCACGATCATTTCTTCGAAGTCGGAGGGCATTCGCTGTTGGCCACCCAATTGGTCGCGCGCGTGCGCCGCGCGCTGGGCGTCGAACTGGCACTGCGCGAAGTATTCGCACGGCCAACGCTTGCCGATTTGGCGCAAGCCGTATCCGTCGCCGCCGTGGCGTCGCAATCGCCGATCACACGCGTGGACCGCAGCACATCGCTGCCGCTGTCGTGGGCACAACAGCGTTTGTGGTTCATCGATCAGCTCGATCAGGACGCAGGCGCTGCGTATCACATGGCTGCGGCCCTGCGATTGAGCGGTCGGCTGGATCGCACCGCCTTGCAGCGGACACTCGACCGTATCGTCGCGCGGCACGAGAACCTGCGCACCTGCTTCGTCGAGGTCGACGGTGGGCCGGTACAGCGGATCGCTCCGGCTTCAAGCGGTTTCGCATTGCTCGATCACGACCTGCGGCAGCTTGATGCCATACCCCGCGACGCGGCCGTCGCCGAATTGAGCGCGGCCGAGGCGCAGGCCGCATTCGATCTTTCGACCGGCCCCTTGATCCGTGGCCGTCTGTTGCGCTTGAGCGAAGACGACTATGTGCTGCTAGTGACCCAACACCACATCATTTCCGACGGCTGGTCGATCGGCGTGCTGGTGAAAGAAGTCAGCGCGCTGTACGCGGCCTTCAGCCAAGGTGCTGCCGATCCCTTGCCGGAACTGGCGATCCAATATGCCGATTACGCTGCCTGGCAACGCAAGGCCCTTGATGAGGGGCTGCTCGATGAGGGTTTGGTTTACTGGCAACGACAGCTTGCCGACGCACCGATGCTGCATGAGCTGCCACTGGACAAGCCGCGCCCCGCGCAGCAAGGGTTCGAGGCGCAGCGTGTCGCGCAGACGATCGGTCGCGATGCATTGGAGGCATTGCGCGGATTCGCGCAGCAACGCAACGCGACTTTATTCATGGCCCTGCAGTCCGCGTTCGCGGCGTTGCTGGCGCGCTGGAGCGGGCAACACGACATCCTCATCGGCACGCCGGTCGCCGGCCGAGATCAGCCCGAGACGGCGCCGCTCATCGGTTTCTTCAACAACACCCTGGTCTGCCGTTACGACCTGTCCGGCGATCCGGATGCCTTCGAACTGCTTGATCGCGGAAAATCCCTGGCGCTGGACGCGTTTACCCACCAGCACGTGCCGTTCGACCTGCTGGTCGAAACGCTGCGTCCCCAGCGCACGCTTGCCTACAATCCGCTGTGCCAGATCAAATTCGTGCTGCAGAACCTCGGGTCCGACGAGTTGGACCTGCCGGGTTTGCGCCTCACGCCGATCGATGAAGGCAACGAGCGGGTGCGTTTCGATCTGGATCTGACCGCCGGCGAGTCGTCGTCGGGATTGCATCTGAACTGGACGTACAAGGAAGAGCTGTTCGAGCGCGGCAGTATCGAGCGGATAGCGTCGGCATTCGTGCGTTTGCTCACGCAGATGGTCGCTCGTCCGGATGCGCGGTTGAGCACGCTGGACTGGCTGGAGGCGCACGAGGCGCAGTCGTTGCGCACGCTCGGCCAGGGACCTGTGAGCGACGTGCGCCGGGAGGCGGCGTTGCCGCAGCAGATCGAGCGCCAGGCGTTGGACACGCCCGATGGTGTGGCGTTGCGCTGCGGCGGACAGTCGCTGACGTACGCGGTTTTCAACCGTCGCGCGAATCGTCTGGCGCATGCGCTGATGGAGCAGGGCATCGGTGCGGGCGGTCGGGTGGGCGTGCATCTGGATCGATCGTTGGAGCTGATGATCGCGTTGCTGGCGGTCATGAAGACCGGAGCGGCGTATGTGCCGTTGGACCGCCGTCAAACGCCCGGGCGTCTGACATCGATCGTCCAGGATGCGG
>JBIITV010000247.1:0-3158 GCA_044340325.1 Lysobacteraceae bacterium | reverse complement strand
CGCAGAACGCATCGGCCGGGCCGCCCGCGTCTCAAGCCGGCAGCTCGCGCAGATTCTTTTCCTGATGGGTCAGACTGCGGACGAAACCGGGGTTGCGGAAAATGCGATTGCCGTAGTCCTCGATCACTTTGCCGTCGGTCGGCAGCGGCACGCCCAGCGCCGGCAGGCGCCAGACGATCGGCGCCATCGCGCAGTCGGCGAGACTCATGTCGTTGTTGAGGAAGAATTTGCTGGCCTTGAACAGCGGCACCGCAGCGGTGAGAAGCTCCTTCAACCGCTTGCGCCCGGCTTCGGCCTGCTGACGATTGCCGAACTGCACCGCTTGCACCTGCGGCACCCAGTCGTGTTCGATCCGCAACATCGCCAGGCGAAGCCGTGCCCGCGACAATGGATCGATCGGCATCAGCGGCGGATGCGGGTAGCGCTCATCGAGATACTCGCTGACCACCGACGCCGCGTACAGCACGAGGTCGCGCTCGACCAGCGTCGGTACCGAGTGATAGGGATTGAGATCGATCAGATCCTCGGGCGGGTTCTGCGGATCCACCGGCACCAGATCGTAGGTCACGCCTTTCGCGGCCAACACCAGACGCACACGATGGCAGAGCACGTCGTCTACGGAAGAAAACAGGGTCAGAGCATTTCGCATACGCAGACTCGCCATCCATCATCAAGAACGAGCGCGACCGGACATGCCGGCCGCCTCGAAGGTGATCGTTGCGCGAAGAAAGCGCTGCGTCATCAATGGACGTCGCGCCAGTATTCGTTCTTGAGCAGCCACGCCATCAGGGTGAAGAACACCAGGAACAGGATGACCCAGACACCGGTCTGCTGGCGCTTCATCGCGCCCGGTTCGCCGACGTATTCGAGGAACGCGGCGATGTCGCGTGCGGTGCGGTCGAACTCTTCGGCCTTCTGGGTGCCTGCCTGCGCGATTTCAAGCCGTTCTACTGGGGCTTCACCTGTCTGTTTGTCCTTCGCCCCATAGACCGCACGCTGCAGACCCTGCATTTCCCACAGCGGGTTCGGCATGGATGCGTTCGGGAACAGTTTGTTGTTCCAGCCCAGCGGACGCGATTCGTCGATATAGAACGACTTCAGATAGGTGAAGATCCAGTCGCTGCCGCGGACGCGCGCGATCACGCTGAGGTCCGGCGGCGCTTTGCCGAACCACTTCTCCGCACCTGCGGCAGGCATCGAACTGATCACGTGCTCACCGAACTTGGCGCCGGTGAAGTTCAGGTTGGTCATCACCTGTTCTTCGGTCAGGCCCAGATCTTCGGCGATGCGCGAATAACGCATGTACTTCAGCGAATGGCAGCCGACGCAGTTGTTCATGTACAGCTGCGCGCCGCGCTGCAGCGAAGCGGTGTCTTCCAGATCCACGCCCGCTTGCAGCGTATCGCCGCCTGCAGCGGCAAGCGCGGATACCGCCATCGACAGACCGGCGAACAGCACGGCCAAGCGAGCGAGGATCGAAGCTTTCATCGTCGATGGCTTAGTCATGCATCGTCACCCGTTCCGGAACCGGCTTGGTCTTGTCGATCTTCGTCCATACCGGCATGGTGATGAAGAAGAGGAAGTAAAACACCGTCAGGACACGGCCGATCCAGGTTTCCACCGGGTCCGTACCCGGGCCCGCCCCGATCTTGCCGAGCCAGATGAAGCTCAACGCAAACGTCAGCAGCATCGCCCAGGACAGCTTGCCGCGGTAGCGGTAGGACTTGACCTTGCAGCGATCCAGCCAAGGCAGCAGGAACAGCACCGCGATCGCCGCGAACATCACGATCACGCCGCTGAGCTTGTGCGGCACCACGCGCAGCATCGCGTAATAAGGCGTGTAGTACCACACCGGCTTGATGTGCGCAGGCGTCACCAGACGGTTGGCCTCGGAGAAGTTGTCGTGCTCGAGGAACAAGCCTCCGAATGCAGGCGCGAAAAAGACGATGAACGCCGCGATGGTCAGGAAGCAGCCGATGAAGAACGTGTCCTTGATCGTGTAATACGGATGGAACGGCACGCCGTCGGCGGGCTTGTTCGGATCCCAGCGATTGCCTTTCGGACCCTTCTTGATCTCGACACCGTCGGGGTTGTTCGAGCCCACTTCATGCAGCGCGCCGATGTGCAGCACCACCAGCAGCAGCAGCACCAGCGGGAGTGCGATGACGTGCAGGGCGAAGAAGCGGTTGAGGGTGGCGTCGCCGGGCAGATAGTCGCCCATGATCCACTCGGTCAGCGCTGTGCCGATATAGGGAATCGCGCCGAACAGCGAGATGATCACCTTGGCGCCCCAGAACGACATTTGCCCCCATGGCAGCACATAGCCCATGAAGGCTTCCGCCATCAGCACCAGATAGATCAGCATGCCGAGGATCCACACCAGCTCGCGCGGCTTCTGGTACGAGCCGTACATCATGCCGCGGAACATATGCAGATACACGACGACGAAGAACATCGAGGCGCCCGTGCTGTGCATGTAGCGGATGATGTCGCCGCCGGCGACATCGCGCATGATGTATTCGACCGAGGCGAAGGCTTCCGCCGCGCTCGGCTTGAAATGCATGGTCAGGAAAATGCCGGTGAGGATCTGATTCGCCAGCACGACCGTGGACAACACGCCGAAGATGTACCAGAGGTTGAAGTTCTTCGGCGCGTAGTACTCCGACATGTGCTTGCGATAGAACGGCATCAGACCGGGCGCCCGCTCGTTGACCCAGTCCATCACATTGTTGGCGGAGCGCATCAGGATATTCGCCATGGCCTATGCGCTCCCTTCGGGATCGACACCGATGATGATGGTGTTGTCGTCGGCGAAATAGTGCGGCGGCACCGGCAGGTTGGTCGGCGCAGGCACGCCCTGGAACACGCGCCCGGCCATGTCGAACTTGGACTTGTGACACGGGCAGAAGTAACCGCCCTTCCACTCCGGATCGAACTGCTCAGGCCGGATCTCGGCCTTCATCTCCGGCGCGCAGCCCAGATGGGTGCACAGCCCGACCAGCACCGAGATTTCGGGCTTGATCGAGCGAAACTCGCCCTTGATGTAGGCGGGCTGCTGATCGAGGTTCTCGGACATGGGATCACGCAGCCTGTCGTCGAGCTTGGGCAGCGCGTCGAGCACCGCCTTGGAGCGCTTGACGATCCAGATCGGCTGACCG
>JBIITV010000085.1:0-19883 GCA_044340325.1 Lysobacteraceae bacterium | reverse complement strand
GTCCTGTGCGCCGCCCTCCGGGTCTCCAATCAAAGGATAGTGAACTGCGCCTGCAATTTCGCCAGGACGTTTGCCTTTCGGTGGTAGGCCATCAAACGTACAGCCTTGTGAATCATTTTTTCGTCCCGCATGAGTTTCAAAATTCCATGCAATCACATGTTCTTATTGCGTGAATGCATGGGATCTTTTTCGTCCCATCTGCATTCTGGCCATGGGAAAGTCGGACCAAGGTCGTAGACCCGGAGGGCGGCGCACAGGACGTGCGCCGTTTTTCGATGAGGCAGGATGCCTCATCGAAAAATCCCGGCTTCGCTTCAGCTGGTAGTTTAGAATTGGACTTGAAATGTTTTCTTTGGTTACTTTCTTTGCGCCAAAGAAAGTAACTCGCGCACCAGCGCGAAAAAGGTGCCAGGCTTTACCCGCGCAGCATGAAGTGCCGGCCCAGATAGCGCCGAAAACTCCCACTCCCTCACTGATTCACATCCCGATAAAGCAACATCGCCCCAAGCTGCTGCTCCTTCTCATCATCGAACCCGCACGTCGCCGTCCATTCCGCCGGGTTCTCGTAAGTTCCGAACAGCATGTCCCACCACACGATATCGCCATAGTTGTTCCTGTGGCGGCCGTACTGATGATGGATCCGGTGCATCTCCGGACGCTGGAAGACATAGCCGATCCAGCGCGGCGTTCTCACGTTGGTGTGGTAGAAAAACTCGCCGAGCGCCGTGCACAGCGTATAGATCGCAGCCGCTTCCATCGACAGCCCGAGCAGCGTGTAGACGAGCAGACTGCCGATCAGTGAATTGACCACCATCTCGCCCGGATGCTTGTAGAACGAGGTCGCGACCTCCAGTCGCTGCGGGCTGTGGTGGATCTGGTGGAACCCGCGCCAGAGCAGATCGACTTCGTGGCGCCAGCGGTGCCACCAATAGAACACGAACGTGGCGATGAAGTACGCAAGCAGACCGCCGACTGCGGGCGGCACGTGTGCCGAGAGGTGGAACAGCGATGCCGAGGACAGCCAGCGTTCCCAGCTCACGCCGGCGAGCAGCACGACACCGAGCTGGACGGCGTTGACCAGTACCACACGCAGCGGCCAGGTCCTGACCTTGGGCAGCGGCCAGCCCGGGAACAGGCGCTCGACGATGAAACACAGCGCGAACGCGGCAAAGATGATCTTCAGCATGGTCTGCACTCCAATCGCCGATGTGTGCGGAGATACAGGAAGGCTGGAGCCGATCGGGCAGGACTCAATTCCGGATGCGACGTGTAGTGCCGCGCGCCACGCCGCGTATCGGATGCCGATACCGCCGCAGTGCCGGCTGCGTCTGCAGACCGCGCGCCACGCTTGCCCCCGCTTCGACCGCTTGCCATCATCCGTCCATGCGCGATGACCTGGACATTGCCGTTCGACCTTCCACGGAGGATCCGCAGAGCCTCATCGGCCCGCACGACCCTCCGGTCTGGACCTGTCTGCCCGGCGCATCCACCCGGGCCCTGCTGCTGTGCGATCACGCTTCCGCGGTGGTGCCGGCCAGGCTGGTGCAGCTCGGGCTGCCCGAGCCCGCCTTCCGCGAGCACATCGCCATTGATCTGCATGCTGCCGCTGTTACACGCCTGCTCGCCGCGCGCCTGGGCCTGTCCGCGTTCCTGCATGGCTATTCGCGGCTGGTCATCGACGCAAACCGGTATTTCGACGACGCCACCCTGTGCCCCGCGCACAGCGACGGCACCACCGTTCCGGGCAATCTCGATCTGGATCACGCCGCGCGGCAGCAGCGCTGGCAGCAGCTCCATCAGCCGTATCACCGCGCCATTTCCGATTGGCTGCAGCCGCGTCTCGAAGCCGGCGAATCTCCGGCGCTGATTTCCATCCACAGCTTCGCCCCGGAACTCGGCGGGCAGAGTCGGCGCTGGCCGATCTCGGTGCTGTGGAACGAGGATGGCCGCATCGCACTGCCGTTCATGGATGCGCTGCGCGCGCTCGACGGTCTGGATGTCGGCGACAACGAACCGTATTCCGGACGCGTCGGGTTCGGCTATACCATCGCAGAACACGCGGAAGCGCATGGTCTGCCGCATCTGCTGATCGAGTTGCGTCAGGATCTGCTCGAAAGTGAGGAACAGCGCGAGTACTGGGCCGATCTGATATCACGCAGACTCGCGCCGCTGCTCGACGATCCGGCGCTGTACCGCCGGTTTCGATCCGAGGCGCATTTCAAGGATGGGGGCGGCGATGCGCGATGACGACTGCGAGCCCGGCTCCGAACGCGAGCGCGAGATCTTCCTGTCGCTGCAGACCCGGCTGGAGCCGATGTTCCGCGAGGTCTACGCCGATCCGCTGGCCGAACGCACGGTCGTGGTCATCCCCGGCCTGAGTCTCGACCAGGAGACCTTGGCGCACATCGTCGGCGCGTCGCACTACGAAGAGCGCCAGCTCAGCATGCTGATGCTCTTGCGGCTGCCGCGCACCCGCGTGGTGTTCGTCACCAGCACGCCCGTCGATCCGGTGATCATCGACTATTACCTCAGCCTGCTGTCCGGCGTGCCCAGCAGTCACGCGCGCAGGCGCCTGACGCTGCTCTCGGCCTACGATTCCAGCGCTCGCTCGCTGACCTCGAAGATCCTCGCCCGGCCGCGCCTGCTGCAGCGCATCCGCGATGCCGTCGCCAATCCGGCCACCGGGCATCTGAGCTGTTTCAATGCGACCGCCGACGAAGTCGCGCTTGCGGTGCGGCTGGGCATTCCGCTGTACGCCTGCGATCCAGCGTTGGCCGGATTCGGCACCAAAAGCGGCAGCCGCCTTGCGTTCCGCGAAGCGGGCGTGCCGCTGCCGGACGGGTCCGAGGGGCTGCGCAGTCTCGATGAACTGTACGCAGCGCTCGTTGCGCTGAAGCAGCGCAATCCGGGCTTGCGCCGTGCGGTGATCAAACTCGAAGAAGGGTTTTCGGGTGAAGGCAATGCCGTGTTCGATTTCGACAAGCGCCAGGCCGATTCGGTCGTGCCAGCTCGGATTGGACACGACTGGATCGAACAGCAGATGCCGCGCCGCTTGGCGCCGGAAGCGGTTGGTCTGAGCACCGAAGCGTATCTGGCGAAATTCGCGCGGATGGGCGGTGTGGTCGAGGCCTGGCTGGAAGGCGAAGACAAACGCTCGCCGTCGGTGCAGATGCGGATCACGCCGATTGGCACGCTGGAAATCATTTCCACGCATGACCAGCTGCTCGGCGGCCACAGCGGGCAGGTCTTCCTCGGCAGCACGTTTCCCGCCGATGCGCGCTACCGCAGTTCGCTGCAGGCGGCCGGCGCCCGCATCGGCGAGATGCTGCGCAGGGGTGGTGTGCTGGGCCGTTTCAGCGTCGATTTCATCACCATGCGGGAAGGCGATGCATGGCGGCACCATGCGATCGAGATCAATCTGCGCAAAGGCGGCACCACGCTGCCGTTCCAGATGCTGCAGTTCCTCACCGCCGGCCGTTACGACCCGGAGCGATGCGAGTTCCTCACCCCGACCGGTCAACAGCGCGTGTACTACGCCACCGACAATCTGTGCAGGCCGGAGTATCGCAAGCTCACTCCCGACGATCTCGTCGATCTGATCGTCGAGCACCGCCTGCACTTCGATCCCACGCACCAGCAGGGCGTGGTCTTCAACCTGATCGGTGCGCTCAGCGAATTCGGCAAGCTCAGCCTGATCAGCATCGCCGATACGCATGCGAACGCGGAGGATCTCTATCGCCGTACGGTCGCGGTGATCGATCGTGAGGTCGGCATCGGACCCGGTTGAGCCCGGCCGATTGATTCCGGCCGATTGATTCCGGTCGAGTCGCTGCGTCGCGTTTGCGCCGCAGCGTTCACCTCGCCGCGCTCACTTTGCGGTGTAGCCGCCATCGATCACCAGTTCGCTGCCGGTGACGAATTTCGATTCGTCCGAGGCCAGGTAGACCACGCCCCAGGCGATGTCGTCGACCTCGCCCATGTGCCCCAGCGGATGCAGGTCGCCGACGGCTTTGCGCGCGGCGTCGAGATCGGTGGCGCCGCTGTCGAGGAGGTGGTGCTCGACCATCGGTGTCCAGATGTAGCCGGGGTGCACCGAGTTCACCCGGATCCTGTCGGCCGCGTAAAGCATCGCGTCGGTCTTGCTCATCAACCGTACCGCGCCTTTCGAGGCGTGATACGGCGGCAAGTCGGCGCCGCCGACCAGGCCGTAGATCGACGACAGATTCACGATGCTGCCGCTGCCGGCGAGCTTCAGATGCGGGATCGCGTGTTTGGTGCAGAAGAACACACCCTTCACGTTCACTGACTGCACCCGGTCCCATTCTTCCTCGGTGATTTCGTGGGTCGGTTTGTTGACGCCCGCGATGCCGGCGTTGTTGACCAGCACGTGCACGCCACCGAACAGCGCGGCGACCTGATCGATCGCGGTCTGTGCGTTGCGTTCGCTGGCGACATCGACGTGCCAGTAGCGGGCGTTGATGCCGCGTCCGCGCAGCTCGGCTGCCAGCGTCTCGCCTTCCGCATCCAGCACATCGAACACCGCGATGGTCGCGCCTTCCTGCCCCAGGCGTTCCGCGCAGGCGCGACCGATGCCCAGCGCGCCGCCGGTGATGATGCAGACCTTGTCTTTCACGCGATCCATGGTGGGCCTCCTGTCGAATGGATGATTTCGAATGAACGGTCATCGCCATTGCACGACATTCGTGCCGTCGACGCGTTGACGCGGCTCAAGTCGTGGTGCTGCTGCCGTAACGTCGTTCAGCCCACAGCCGTTCGACCAGATCGACGGCGAACAGCAGCATCGGCGGCATCGACGCCGCCAGCAGCAGCCACGGCAGTGGCGGCGGTGCGAACCCGAACCATGCGCTTGCGCTGGGCAACAGTGTGACCGCCGCCAGCAGCGCGAGCGTCAGCGCGGAAACGATCGCGAAGGCGGGGTTCGGCCGGCGCAGCGCCCGCCACAGGCTGCCGCCGCTGCGGTGCAGCACGATCAGGCCCAGATTGCCGATCACCAGCGCGGTGAAGGCGAGCGCAGCCTGCTGGGTGGTGGGTAACCCTGCGCGGCCGGCGAGCAGGTAGACGGCGAGCACCGCGACGAAGGCAAGCAGGCCCCGGGCGATGCTGCCTGCGAAGGTCGCCGAATCGATCAGACGCGCATCGGGCGCGCGCGGCGGGCGGCGCATGATGTTTTCGGCCGGCGGCTCGCGCTCAAACACGAACGAGCACGCCGGGTCCACGATCATTTCCAGGAACACGATATGCAGCGGCAGCAGGATCAGCGGCGCGTCCAGCAGCAGCGGCAGCAGCGCCAGCCCGGTGATCGGAATATGCACCGCGATGATGTAGCGCGCTGCGCGGCCGATATTGTCGTAGATCGTTCGGCCCATCCGGATCGCGCGCACGATCGAGGCGAAATCGTCGTCCAGCAGCACGATCGACGAGGCTTCGCGGGCGACATCGGTGCCGCGCGCGCCCATCGCCACGCCGACGTGTGCGGTCATCAGCGCAGGCGCGTCGTTGACGCCGTCGCCGGTCATCGCGACCACCGCGCCGTTCGCCTTCAGCGCCTCGACCAGGCGCAGTTTGTGTTCGGGGCGCACGCGGGCGAAGACATCGATGTCGTTCGCGGCAGCGGCGAAGGCGGCATCGTCGAGCGCGGCGAGATCGGCGCCCAGCGCGACCCGTGGACGCCCGGACAGGCCGGCCTGCGTGGCGATGTTGCGCGCGGTGTCGGGGTGGTCGCCGGTGAGCATCACCACGCGCACCCCGGCCGCGCGCGCTTCGGCGACGGCAGCGGGTACGCCTGCACGCAGAGGATCGGCAAAACCGAGCAGCCCGTGCCAGCGGTAGCGGAAGCCACGCGCGTCCTCCGGCAGCGCGGCTTCGTGCGGCCAGTCGGCTTCGGCGGCGGCGATCACCCGCAGCCCGCGCTGGGCCATCGCGCTGACCTGCGCCATCACTACGGCCAGCGGTTCCGGCGCAAGTCCGCACAGGATCGCGACCGTCTCCGGCGCGCCTTTGCAGGCGACGATAAGCGACGGATTGTTGTCGATGCGCCACACGTTCGCGTACACCGGCAGCGCGGACGACAGCGGGTAACGATGCAGGTTTTCGGTGCGCGCGGAATCGCCGGCCACGGCATCGAGGATCGCACGATCCATCGGATCATGGGTTTCATGCGCGCTCGCCAGACGCGCACAGCGCAGCAGCGAGCGCGAGGCGTCATCGTGTGCAGCGTCGAGTACCGTCGCGGTATTTCGCATGGTCGCGATCTCCTGCAGCGCCATCCGGTTTTCGGTCAGCGTGCCGGTTTTGTCAGTGCACAGCACGGTCACCGCGCCGAGCGCTTCGATCGCCGGCGGACGCCGGACCAGCACGCGCTGGTGCGCCATCCGCCATCCGCCGAGCGCCAGGAACACGGTCAGCACAACCGGAAATTCTTCAGGGATGTTCGACATCGCCAACGTGATGCCGGCGAGCAGCGCCTGCAGCCAATCGCCGCGCAGCCATCCGTACAGCACGATCATCAGCACGCACGATGCCACGCCGATCAGCGCGAACAGCACGACCACGCGCCGCATTTCCTGCTGCAGCGGCGTGCGCTCCGCCTGCAGCGTTTGCAGACTGGCGCCGATCCTGCCCATTTCGGTATGCGCGCCGGTGGCGGTCACTTCGGCCATACCATGGCCGCGCACCACCAGCGTGCCGGCGCGGATCGTCGACTGCGCGTCATCGTCGTCCGTATGGCTGCCTGCGCTGCGACGCACCGGCATCGATTCGCCGGTGAGCAGCGATTCGTCGAGTTCGAGTCCAGCGCCTTCGACGATGCGGGCATCGGCCGGCACGCGATCGCCTTCGGCGACCGAAATCATGTCGCCGACGATCAGCTCGCGCGCCGCCATGGTCTGTTCGACGCCGTCACGCAGCACCCGCGCGCGCGGGCTGCTGAGATCGCGCAGCGCCTGCAGCGCGTGTTCGGACCGCAATTCCTGATACAGGGTCAGTGCGATCACCAACAGCACCGAGGCGCCGAGGATCGCGGCGTCGCGGGCTTCGCCCAGCAGCAGGTAGAGCATCGCCGCCGCGACCAGCAGCAACAGCATCGGTTCGCGCACTACATCGAACAGCATCCGCGACCAACCGCGCCGCTCCGCTTGCGGCAACAGGTTCGGCCCGTCGCGGCGCAGACGCGTCGCGGCTTCTGCAGCGCTCAAGCCGAGGTGCACATCCGGCGTTGTCATTGCGATGTCGTTTCGCGCGCTTCGACGCGGGCGCCGTCTTCCATCGCGTCGCCGGGATAGATGATCACCCGATCCCCGGCGCGCAGGCCCGAGACGATCCAGGCGTCCTCGCCGTTGCGACCGCCGACTTCCACCGGTCGCAAACGCGCACGACGATCCGCATCGATCACGAACACCGCCATCGCACGCGCATCGCCTGTCGACTGCGTGCGCGGAAAGACTGCACTGACCGGCACCCGCAGCACATCGTCGCGGGCGAGCGCGACGATGCGCACGCCTACGCGATAGCCGTCGCCCAGCGCGCGCCATTGCTCCGGTGGGCTGGCGATGTCGATCAACACGTTCACGCGCTGCTCTTCGACGCCGAGCGCGGAAATCTTGGTGAACGCGGCCGGTTCGACCCGATGGACTTTGCCCGTGAGCGGCGTCGTGCCGCCCCAGCGTTCGATCCGTACCGGTGTGCCCGGCTTGGCCTGCAGCGCATCGCCGGTCAGCAGTTCGGCGACGATCTCCATCTCGCCTGTGTTGCCGATCTCCAGCAGCGGCGTGCCCAATGCGACCGTGCCCGCGCTAGGCTGCAGCACGCGCAGCACCCGGCCGCCGATCGGCGCGCGCACCGCGAAGGCAGTCTCGTCGTCGCCGCTGCGCACCGCCGCAAGCGCGGCGCGCGCCTGATCGCGTTCGTGTCCGGCGACGTGATGATCCTCGACCGCGCTGTCGAGTTCCTTCTGCGCCGCGCGCACCGCGAGACGATCGGTGTCGAGCTGATTGGCGGAGATGAAGCGCCCGGCCGCCAGCTTCTCGTCGCGCTTGAGGACATTGCGCGTCTGCTCCAGCCCGACCTTGGCGCGTTCGATCCGGGTCTGCGCACGCGCGACCATCGCATCGGTGGTCTCGACCCGTATCGCCAGCTCGGCAGCGGTGCGCGTATCGAGCATCGGCGCCAGTGTCGGCGCCAGCGTTGCCAGCACCGCATCGTGTTCGACCGCATCGCCCTCGTGCAGCGCGATCCGCGACAGTTGCCCGGCCAGCGGTGCCGAGATCACATAGCGATCGTGCACGCGGGTCTTGCCGTCCTCGTCGATGGTGATCTCGAAGCGGCCGACGCTGGCGGTCGCCAGTTCGACCTGCAGCGGTCGCGGCGCGAACGCCCAGACCAGCAGCGCGCCCGTCGCCGCGAGCGCGATGCCGCCGATGATCCAGGTTCTGGTCTTGTGCATGCCGTTCTCCGTCACTCTCTTGTTTTCAACGCCGCGACCATGTCGAGCCGGTCGATCCGCCGCCGTACGACCAATGCGCTGGCGACGCCGGCGGCGAGCACCGCCAGTCCGGCCCACGCATAGGTGCGCGGCAGGATCGCGACCGGAAAGAAGAACTGATCGTTGCGCATCAGGGTCACGATCAGATGCACCAGCAGATTCCCCATCCACATGCCCAACGGCAGCGCGATCGCGATACCGATCGCCATTTCGCCGAGCAACAAGGCCGAGACCTCGGCGCGGTTGAAGCCGAGCACGCGCAGGCTGGCGAGTTCCCAACTGCGCTCCGCCAGCGCGATCCGCGCATTGTTGTAGACCACGCCGACCGCGATCACCGCCGCGAACACGGTCAGGATCGTGCTCATGATGCGGATGTTGCGCGCGCTGATCTCCTGCATGTTGCGCCACAGCGTGGCCTTGCTGAAGGCGCCGACGATGCGCGGCACCGCCATCGCTGCCTGCAGGAAGCGTTCTTCGCTGCCGCGCTCCACCGCCGCCGCGAACTGGGTGCTGACATCGTCCTCGCCGAGCAGCCGGTTCAGCGCCCGGCGTTCCATGTATGCGTTCAGGCCCATCATGTCGCGCACCGTGGCGACCAGCGGCACCGGCAGCGTCTGCGTGCGCCCCTCCAGCACTTCGACCCGCACCTCGTCGCCGATGCGCAGTCCGAGCTTGTCGGCGAGACGGTCGGTCATCACCAGCCCATCCGTGCGCGGCAGCACGGTGCGGTTGTCGACATCCACGATCCGCCGCAGCTCCGGGCGTGCGGCATAGCCCTGGATCGCGCCGCGTTCGCTGCGGTGACCGTGGACGAAACGCACCGCGATGTCGCGCCCGGACTCGACCGCGATCGCGCCGGGCAGGCGCGCGACCGCAAGACGCGCGCTGTCGTTCGTCGGCTCGGCCATCCACACGATCACGTCGCTGCGCATTTCGACGTTGAACTTGCTGTCGACCACGGCATCGATCGCATCGCGGAAGAAATTGCCCATGATCACGATCGCCACGGCTGCGGCGACGCCGCCGATCGACAGCAGCGTTCGCAATGGCCGGCGTTCCATGTTGCGCAGGATCATCCGCAGCGTGGTCGGCATGCGGGTGATGCCGAGGCGTTCCGGCAGCGTGCGTCGATAGCGCCCCGGCGACGGTGGGCGCATCGCCTCCGCAGGCGCCAGGCGCACGGTGGCGTAGAGCGTGTTGAGCGTGCCGAGCACAGCGGTGCCGAAGGTGATGCCGATGCTCGTCAGCAGCAGCCACGGCGCGATGCGGTGCTCGAAACTCGGGAAGTGGAAAAAATCGGCGTACAAACCGATGAACATCGTGCCGAGCCATTTGCCGAGCGCGACACCGAGGATCAGTCCGGCGATCACGATGGCGAACACCAGTTTGAGGTAATAGCCGCCGATGCTGCGATTGGGATAACCCAGCGCCTTCAACGCCGCGATCTGCTCGCGCTGGGTCGCGATCAGCCGCGACACCACCACATTGAGCAGGAACGCCGCCACCGCGAGGAAGATCGATGGCAGCACCGTGCCCAGCACATGCTGTTCCTTGATCTCGTTCTGCAGCATCGCGTGCGAAGTCTGGTCCTCGCGGCCGTAGGCTTCGCGACCGCCGTAACGCGCGATCAGGCGTTCGACGGCGGCGATCACCGCGACCTCCGATGCGCCGGGCGCCAGCTTGATCGCGACATGGTTGAACGCGCCGTCCATGTCGTAGGCGGCGGCCAGCGTATCGCGATCGATCCAGAACACGCCGAAACCGCGCATGTCGGGCATGCCGCCGAAACCGGCAAAGATGTACTCGGGCGACAGCGCGATGCCGACGATCCGCAGCGTGCGGCGCTTGCCGTCGATCAGCGCGGTCAGGGTCGCGCCCGGTGCGAGGCCGCGCGCCTGCGCGAAGCCTTCCGATACCAGCGCATCGATTGTGCCGTCGCTGTGCGTGACGGTCTGCACGGCGCCTTCGGGATGCAGCGCGCGCCCACTGCGCAGCGCGACCCTGTTCATGCGCTGCGGCCGGCGCGGGTCGACGCCGATCAGATGCCCCATGATCGGATCAGACACGTCGGCGATTTCGACCCGCACCGTATGTTCGACCGTGGTCTGCACGTCGGCGACGCCGGGGACATCGCCGAGTGCGGCGGCCAACGCGTTCGGCGCGCGTTTGACGGTGGCGAAGACATCGGCGAAGCGGTCGGCGGCGTAATAACGATCGCGCGCCAGCGCCAGCGAATCGACCGCGCTGAGCGTAGTGATGAAGCCGGCGACGCCGCTGGCGACCACCAGCGCGATGGTCAGCGCCTGGCTCCACATCAGGCGCAGATCGCGCAGCAGCTTGCGGTCGAGGGCGCGCATGCTCATGGCGTCGTCACCACGAAAGCTCGGACGGCCGCAACTTGTGCGCATTGGCGTCGATGCGCTGGATACGGCCGTCGCCGAGGTGGATCACGCGGTCGGCCATACCTGCGATGGCGGCGTTGTGGGTGATCACCACCGCGGTCGTGCCGAGTTCGCGATTGATTCTTTCGATGACTTCCAGCACGAGCTTGCCGGTCTGGTAATCGAGCGCACCGGTGGGTTCGTCGCAGAGCAGCACCGCTGGACGTTTCACGATCGCGCGCGCGATCGCGACGCGCTGCTGTTCGCCGCCGGACAGCTGCGCCGGGAAATGATCGCGGCGTGGCGTGAGTCCGACCAGATCGATGGCGTCGTCCACCGGCATCGGATCATCGGCGATGTCGGACACCAGCTGCACGTTCTCGCGCACGGTCAGGCTGGGGATCAGGTTGTAGAACTGGAACACGAAGCCGACGTGTTCGCGCCGGAAACGCGTGAGCTCGGTTTCGCTGGCGCCGTCGAGGCGATGTTCGCAATACGCCACTTCGCCGGAGGTCGGCACATCCAGTCCGCCGAGGATGTTCAGCAGCGTCGATTTCCCGCTGCCGGAAGGCCCGAGCAGCACGATGAACTCGCCGCCGAAGATGTCCAGATCGATCTCGCGCAGCGCCGGCACTTCGACCTCGCCCATGCGGTAGATCTTGCGCAGGCCGCGCGCGCGGAACACCGCCGTTCGTACATCGTCGGCCACCGCTTCGCCGGCGGTTTCTCGCACGGATGAGGCCGGAGCAGCGGGGGACTGGGGAGCCATCGGTTCGATCTCGTTCTCCGCAGGGGCGGTGGGGACAGAGATGCAGGGAGACGCCCGTCGATGCCGACCTCCGAATCCTGCAACGACGCACAGGCCGAACGTTTTCGACTATACGCAGGAGACCTGCGCAGCATTTGACCTCGATCAAACGCCCGCGCGCCATGCCGTGCATTAATGACGCTTCCCCCGACTGCCGGATGAGGTGTCGCCGTGATCAAGGACATTTTGATTCCCTATGTGAATACCGACAGCGAGAAGGCGCCGGCAACTGCCGCGCTGGCGCTTGCGGAAGCCTTCGACGCGCACGTTGCGATGCTGGTGACGGTCGATGTGCAGGCGCCGATGCCCAGCGATTGGGGCGCGATGGCCTACGACGTCTACGCGCGCCTGCACGAGGAAGCGCGCAAGCGCGCAAGCGAACGGGTCGAGGCGTTGCGCGGCAAGTTCGCGAATACCGCAGTGCCGCTGGAGGTCCGCATGACCGAGGCGATATCGCTGTTTCCGCAGAACACCGCAGCGATGCACGCACGTTATGCCGATCTGACTGTGCTGCCGACGATGCCGGGTACCGGCGCCGACAACATGTTCGTGCACGATCATTTCCACGACATCCTGCGCCACTCGGGCCGGCCGTTGCTGGTGGTGCCCGAGGGCAGCACCGCGACGCTGCCGCCGAAACGCGTGGTGATCGCGTGGAAGCCGACGCGCGAAGCCAGCCGCGCGGTCGCCGACGCGATGCCGCTGCTGCACAAGGCCGAAACGGTGCATGTACTCGTGATCGATCCGACGGTAGGCGAAGCCGCACACGGCGGCGAACCCGGCGCTGACATCGCCGCGCATCTTGCCCGGCACGGGCTGAAGGTCGAGGTGGTGACGCGGCCGAGCATGAATTTTTCGGTGACTTACGCACTGCTGGAGTACGCGCGCACGGTCGGCGCGGATCTGATCGTCGCCGGCGGCTACGGCCACTCGCGGCTGCGTGAAGCGCTGCTCGGCGGCACCACCCGCGAGCTGCTGCAGAGCGCGCATGTGCCGGTGCTGTTTTCGCATTGAACGCGACGTGCGATTGCCCGCGTTCCGACGTATACGCCGGAACGCGGTGGACGTATGCTCGGGCACGTATCTTTCCGTTTGCGAGCCCGTTTCGCCATATGCCTTCTTCGCCCGATGATCCGGCGCACCGCGTCGTTGCGGAGGATGCTTCGCATCCGGTGCAAGCACGCCTGAAGTGGCGCGCGGCGTTGATCCTCGCCTTGTGCGTATTGGCGGTGTCGCTGCTGTCGATCGACAGTCTGAATGCGGGATTGCATCATCTGCTGGCGACCGCCGAACCGGCGATCGCCGCGCATCCGGTGTCCGGCGCGCTGCTGTTCATCGTGCTGTCGGCGTTGTCGGCGGTGATCGCGTTCTTATCCAGTGCGCTGCTGGTGCCGGTGGCGGTGTACACCTGGGGCATGCCGTTGACCGCCGTGTTGCTGTGGGCTGGCTGGTGGATCGGTGGCGCATGCACATACGCGCTCGGCCGCGCGCTGCGCAGACCGCTGATCCGCTTGGCCAGCCATGCAGAACAGCTCGATTTCTATCGCCGCCGCGTTCCGGCCGACGCCGGGTTCGCGATGATCCTGCTGCTGCAGCTCGCGTTGCCTTCGGAAATCCCAGGCTATCTCTGCGGCGTCATGCGCGTGCCTTTTCGCACCTACGCATTGGCGCTGGCGTTGGCCGAACTGCCCTACGCGCTGGGCACGGTGTGGATCGGCGACAGTCTGCTGCAACAGCGCACCGGCCTCCTGCTGTCGCTGGGCGTGCTGGGCGCGGTAGCCAGTGTCTATGCCGTGCGTCGATTGCGGCAGCGTTTGTCGCCGCCGTCTTCGCCCTGAATCGTCGAGCGACCGATGCCGACACTTGATGCACCACTGCTGGGCTTCGGCGTCGCCTTCGCGATCGGTCTGCTGATCGGCATCGAGCGCGAGCGCAGCAAGGGCGAAGGCCCCGGGCGTGCCGCAGCCGGCGTGCGTACCTTCATCCTGGTGGCGCTGGCTGGTGCGATCGCGCAGCAGCTCGGCGGCGTCGGCATCGCTGTCGGCGGCGCGTTCGTCGCACTGTCGGCGCTGGCGAGCTATCGCCGCAGTCGCAGCGAAGATCCCGGCCTCACCACTGAAGTCGCGATGCTGGTGACGTTTCTGCTTGGCGTTCTGGCGATGACCGCGCTGCCGATCGCCGCCGGCCTGGGTGCAGTGGTCGCGCTGGTGCTGGCGAGCAAATCGAGCCTGCACCGCTTTGTCAGCCACACGCTGACCGAACAGGAAATGCACGATGCGTTGCTGCTGGTCGCTGCGGCGGTTGTGGTGTTGCCGCTGTTGCCGGATCGCGCCATCGACCCGTGGCAGGCGCTGAATCCATATAAGCTGTGGATGCTGGTGGTGCTGGTGATGGCGATCAACGCCGCCGGTTACGTTGCGCTGCGTATGCTCGGGCCGGGCGCGGGACTGGCGCTCGCGGGTTTCATCGGCGGTTTCGTGTCCAGCACCGCGACCATCGCCGCGATGGGCGACCGTTCGCGCGCATCGCCGCAGTGGGTGGCGCAATGCGTCAGCGCTGCGCTGTGTTCCAACATCGCGACCATCATCATGCTGGCGGTCGTGGTCGGCGCGCTGTCCCCGCCGCTGCTGTCGACATTGATGTGGCCGCTGATCTTCGCCGTGCTGGCGGCGCTGCTGTCGGCGTGGCTGGTGCATGCGCGCAGCGCGGGGACCGCAGTCGAGAGTCACCCGGTTGCGCCGGGGCGTCCGTTCGAACCGCGCCATGCGCTGGTGTTCGCCGCCATCGTCAGCGCGATCCTGCTGTTGTCGGCCGGCGTGCATCGCTGGCTCGGCGACACCGGCGTGCAGATCGCTGCGGGCCTCGCCGGTCTGGCCGACCTGCATGCGGCGTCGGCATCGGTGGCGCAGATGGTCGCTTCCGGCACGATCGCTGTCGGTGATGCGGGTTGGCCGGTGTTCATCGCGTTGATCGCGAACTCGCTGAGCAAGCTGCTGATGGCCTGGTTGCGCGGCGGCCGGGGATTTTTTCTGCGGCTGTTGCCGGGTGTGGCGCTGATCGTGGTGGCGTTTGCGGTTGGGGTGTGGTTTACCTGAAGTTTCTCGGTGCTGTCTGCTCGGCACTTCATGCTGCTCGGGTAAGGCCCGGCACCTTCAGCGCCGAGAAACTTCACCGCAAATGCATATCAAGGCGCCGCGTGCGACCCCTGCGGCCGAATACCCGCCATCTGCTTCGCCCCACACCGGAAAAACCGCGAATTCGTCAGCCACTGCTGATCCGGGTAATACGCGAAGACCAGCTGACCTTGCTTGAGCGTATCGATGACATCGTTCGCCACCGCAGGCCGCACGGCGGGGCAGCCGAAGCTGCGGCCGAGGCGGCCCTGGCGCTGGGCCATCTCCGGGTCGACGTAGGGCGCGCCGTGCATGACGATGGCGCGGGCGCGGGCCTGATCGTTGATGCCGGGTTCCAGCCCATCCATTCTCAGTGAGTAGCCGTTTCCGCCGATGTAGGTTTCGGCGGTGGCGAACAGGCCGAGGCTGGACTGGTGGCTGCTCTCGCGGTTGGAGAAGGCGCTGGCGAAGTTCTCGCCGCTGTTGCGGCCGTGGGCAACGTATTCGGCGTACAGCAGGACGGTCTTTTTCAGATCGAATACCCAGAGACGGCGTTCGGTGGATGGCCGCGAGTAATCGATAACTGCGAGTCGTAGCGCAGGGGCCGCTACACCCGAGGCGGCGGCGCATTCGGCCGCTTCCAGTGCGAGTGCGATGACCTTTGGATTGGCTTCGGGCGCGAGCCGCTGCAGTCTGCCCAGCAGCGATGACGCGCTGTTGGTGTGGGTCGGGTGGAGGGGGGCGCTCATCGCGACATCGCCGGCATCGGCGGCGAATGCCGACAGGGCGGCCGACAGTGCGAGGGTCGCGAACATGCTCGCGAACAGTGAGGTGGTGGGTCTGTGCATCGCCGGAGGATGCCCCATGCCGGCGAGGAAAACATGAACAACCCGGGCGCTCAGGGTTTCAAGGGTGGGGTTTGTGGGGGCGGTAGTAGTGGCGATGTGACCGCTGTCTCATCGGTCTGCGGCGCCGCAGGCGGTGCTGGCACGGCGGGCGCTGCGGGTATTGGCGGCGCTGCAGGCCGGACATGGCGCAGCGCTTCGTCGGTGATGATCAGGAGCGCACCCGCAGGCAGGGCCGCCTGGAGCTGCTGGGCGAACGTGCCCGAGACCCGGACCTGCCCGCCCCGCAGCGGTGGCTGGGCCGCGCCCGGTGCCGGTGGTTTTGCTGGTGATTTTCCGGGCATCGCGATCGCCTGCCAGCGCAGCGTCGGTGGAGGATCGGGCAGGTCGGTGCCGGCGCTGATCTCCGCGCCCTCGCCAGCATCCGCGTACAGCGAAAAGAGATGCGTGCCCTTCACGGGTTCGCCGGTGATTTCGGCATCTGCGTGGCCGATCTCGATGCCGTTGCGCAGTACCACCAGCCTGCGGTCGCGTGTGCTCAGGATCGTCGTCAATGGCCCTTCCGGCGCGCGCTCGGGCGTCCACGATCCGGCCAGTGCATCGCCGGTCGCATCGCGCACCGCGCCGGTGGCGGTTTCGACCGGTGCCAGCCATTCCGGCGCGACCACTTCGGGTGGATGCGAGACCGCATCCGCGATCACCACGATCACACCACGCCGGCTCGCATCGTAGAGCGTTTCGGCGAAGGCTGCGGGCAAGCGGATGCAGCCGTGCGAGGCCGGATATCCCGGGATTTTGCCAGCATGCAGCGCAGTGCCGCTCCAGGTGAGCCGCAGCATGAAGGGCATTGGTGCGTTGTCGTAGAGGTTGGAGTGATGGTCGCGCTCCCGTTCCAGGATCGGGAATACGCCGGTTCTGGTTTCGAATCCACGTTTGCCGGTGCTGACCGTGGATAAACCGATGCGCACGCCGTTGCGGTACACGTACAGCCGCTGCTCGGGCAGGCTCACCACCATGACCACGGGCCCTTCGGGCGCGAGTTCCGGCATCCACAGATATTCGCCGGGTTTCAGCGCCGGCAGGCGCGCTGGCGGGGCCGCCTTGGTCTGTTTCGAAGATGTCGCAGGTTTGGTGGGTTTGGCAGGGCGTGCTGGTGCCGGCGCTGCCACGGGCGCCGGCGCTGCAGCCGATGGCGTTGCGGCGACTGGCGCGGTATCGCGCGCACCGACGATCTCGGTGTTGGCAGGTGGCGCGGCGAACAGCGGCCAAGCGCAGAAGAGCGCGCACATCAGCAGTGCGGCTCGGAAAGGGTGTGTCGACATGATGCACAGTCTAGCGGTGCCTGCGCGTGGCGGCCTGCCGGCCGAACGAAAAACATGCCGTGCCCATCCGGATCGATCGCACCGTATCGACCGCGCCGCTGGCGGCCGCGCGCCGTCGCCGCCAGAATAGGGCGATGACCGATACCCGCCCCCCATCGCCGCTGCTCGACGGCGTCGAACGCACCACCGGCCCCGACCCGGCCTGGACCATTCTCTGGCTGCACGGCCTTGGCGACAGCGGCGACGGTTTCGCGCCGATCGTGCCCGAACTGATCCGCCCCGGCTGGCCCGCGCTGCGCTTCGTGTTCCCGCACGCACCGGTGCGTGCGGTCACCATCAACGGCGGCATGCGCATGCGCGCGTGGTACGACATCGCCCACGCGGACCTGACCCACCGCGCCGACGAGACCGGCGTCGCCGAATCGGTCGAACAGGTCGATGCGTTGATCGCCCGCGAAGCCGAGCGCGGCATTCCGCCGTCGCGATTGATTCTGGCCGGTTTCTCGCAGGGCGGCGCTGTCACCCTCGCCGCCGGCCTGCGCCGCCGGGTCCCGCTGGCCGGGCTGGTCGCACTGTCCTCTTATCTACCGGCGCCGGACAAGGCCGCTGCCGCGCTGCAGCCTGGCGCCCAACACCAGCCGCTGTTCGTGGCCCACGGGCTCTACGACCCGGTGGTCCCTTGCGCCGCAGGCGAGCAGAGCGCCGCGATCCTGCAGCGCCTCGGCTTCGCCCCGGCGTGGCATCGCTACCCGATGGCCCACCAGGTCTGCACCGAAGAACTGAGCGACCTCGGCGACTGGCTCGAAGCGCGGTTCGCCGCCGCCGCAACGGCCGGGTGACCGCGGCTGCCGGATAGCGCTACCATCGGGGCATGGGATCAGGTCGCACAATGACGTGAAAGTCCTCATCGCCGACGACGAACCGATGGCTCGCGAGCGCCTGCGCGCGCTCCTCGCCGAACATGCCGACATGACCCTGGTCGCCGAGGCGGGCGACGGCACCGCAGCGCTCGATGCCTGCGCGGTGCATACCCCCGACGTGGTGCTGCTGGATATCGCGATGCCCGGCATGGATGGTCTGGAGGCCGCGCGCCACCTCGCCACCTTCGATCCGCGCCCGGCGGTGGTGTTCTGCACCGCCTACGACGAACACGCGCTGTCGGCCTTCGACGCCGCCGCCGTCGACTATCTGGTCAAACCCATCCGCCGCGAACGCCTTGCGACCGCCCTCGACCGCGCCCGCACATTTGTTGCCGGCCGCGCGCCGCGCAGCGAGGATGTCTTGCCCGCCGACGGCAGCACCAACGGCAGCGGCAAACGCCGCAGCCACCTCTGCGCCCGCCTGCGCGGCAGCCTGCGTCTGATCGCGATCGAAGATATCCGCTACCTGCAGGCCGAAGAAAAATACGTCGTGGTGCACCACGCGCGCGGCGAGGATCTGATCGAAGAATCGCTGAAGTCTCTGGAGCATGAATTCGCGGGCCATTTCGTTCGTATCCACCGCAACTGCCTGGTCTCGCGCGAGGAACTGGTGGAACTGCGGCGCGCCAGCGATGGGCGCATCGAAGCGGTGCTAAGGCATGGGGATAAACCGCTTGAGGTGAGTCGGCGGTGCGTGCCGCATCTGCGGGAGATGGTGAGGCATTTGTAGCGGGTGATTGCTTTTCTTGCAAAAAATCAGCGCGTAGGTTGGGGTGAGCGCAGCGATGCCCACCCAAACCACCGACCAAACTTCACTGCATCCCGCGTGCCTCTTTGCTCCGCCCGATGTCTTCCACGCCGGATACGTCGCGATGGTGGGCATCGCTGCGCTCACCCCAACCTACTTGGGCATCGGAGCGGTGTGGGGCGCATGCGATAATGCAGCCATGCGCACCCTCAATATCGCCACCCGCAAAAGCCCGCTCGCGCTGTGGCAGACCGAGCATGTCGCCGCGCAATTGCGATCTATCGATCCGTTGCTGGATGTGCGGCTGATCCCGATGTCCACCCGCGGCGACGAAGTGCTGGACCGTTCGCTGTCTGCGGTGGGCGGCAAAGGCCTGTTTCTCAAGGAACTCGAACTCGCCATGCTGCGCGGCGAAGCCGACTGCGCGGTGCATTCGCTGAAGGACGTGCCGATGGATCTCGACGGCCCGTTCGCGCTGGCGGCGATTCTGGAGCGCGCGGATCACGCCGATGCCTTCGTGAGCAATCTTTATGCCGATATCGCCGCATTGCCGCGCGGTGCGCGCGTCGGCAGTTCATCGCTGCGCCGTCAGGCGCAATTGCGCGGACTGCGGCCGGATCTGCAGCTGGTCGATCTGCGCGGCAACGTCAACACGCGATTGACGAAACTCGATGCCGGCGACTACGACGCGATCCTGCTCGCCTGCGCCGGCCTGCAGCGGCTGGGCTTCGATGCGCGCATCCGTGCGCGGCTGGATGCGCCTGCGTGGCTGCCTGCGCCAGCGCAGGGCGCGATTGCGGTGGAATGCCGCGCCGACGATACCGCCACGCGCGATTTATTCGCCGCGCTCAATCACGCGCCGACGCGGCGCTGCGTGGAAGCAGAGCGCGCAATGAACCGTGCGCTGCACGGCAGCTGTCAGGTGCCGGTCGCAGCGTTCGCACGGATTCGCGACGACGACACACTGCATCTCGCCGGTCTGGTCGGTTCGGTCGCCGATGGTCGCGCCGTGCGTAGCGAAGCGGTCGGCGATGATGTCGATGCATTGGGACAACAGGTCGCGCAGCAGCTGCTCGATCAGGGCGCGGGCGAATTCATCGCGTAGTGCTTTTTGTAGGAGCGGCTTCAGCCGCGAAGCCTGCACCCTTTCCGTCAACACATTCCCCGCCATCCAAGCATCCTGTGCATGGCGTATCGGATTGCGGGCGACATCGCGTCAGAGACGCTGCGGGCTTCGGCCGGGGGA
>JBIITV010000213.1:0-5355 GCA_044340325.1 Lysobacteraceae bacterium | reverse complement strand
GAACGAATCGAAGCCGACCGGCAGCACCATGAATTCCTGCAGATCGACGTTGTTGTCGGCGTGCGCGCCGCCGTTGATGATGTTCATCATCGGCACCGGCAAGGTCACATCGCGGCCATTCGCGAGGTACTGCCACAGCGCCTGTTTGCGCGAGGCGGCGACCGCATGCGCGGCGGCCATCGACACGCTCAGCAGCGCGTTCGCGCCGAGCCGGCCCTTGTTCTCGGTGCCGTCGAGATCGATCAGACGCTTGTCGAGACCGGCCTGATCGGCGGCGTCGAAACCGGTCAGCGTCTGCGCGATGGTGCCATTGACGTTGCCCACCGCTTTCAGCACGCCCTTGCCCATATAGCGGGTCTTGTCGCCATCGCGCAGTTCGACGGCCTCCTTGGTGCCGGTGGACGCGCCCGAGGGCACCATCGCGCGGCCGAGACTACCGTCGGCGAGCGTGATTTCGGCTTCCAGCGTCGGATTGCCGCGGCTGTCGAGGATTTCGCGGGCGTGGATCTTCGTGATCGTGGTCATGTGTGGGTTCGATGTCAGAGAGAGGATTCGAGAAAACCGTTGCGCTTCGTCACCGCATCCAGCGCCTGCAGCGTTTCCAGCAAGGCGCGCATCTTGCCGAGCGGCCATGCGTTCGGGCCGTCGGACAGCGCCTTGCTCGGGTCGGGATGGGTTTCCATGAACAGGCCGGCGATGCCAACGGCGACCGCCGCACGCGCCAGCACCGGCACGAATTCGCGCTGACCGCCGCTGCTGTCGCCCTGCCCGCCCGGCAGTTGCACCGAGTGGGTGGCGTCGAACACCACCGGGCAACCGGTGTCGCGCATCACCGACAGGCTGCGCATGTCGCTGACCAGATTGTTGTAGCCGAAGCTGGCGCCGCGTTCGCAGACCATGATGTCGTGGTTGCCGGTGGACTTGGCTTTCTCGACCACGGGCTTCATGTCCCACGGCGAGAGGAACTGGCCTTTCTTGATGTTGACCGGCTTGCCGGCGGCGCAGACCTTCCTGATGAAATCGGTCTGGCGCACGAGAAACGCGGGCGTCTGCAGCACATCGACCACGCTCGCCACTTCGTCCATCGGCGTGTATTCGTGCACGTCGGTCAGCACCGGCACGCCGATCTGGCGCTTCACTTCCGCCAGCACGCGCAGGCCTTCTTCCATGCCGGGACCGCGGAAGCTGGTGCCCGAGGTGCGGTTGGCCTTGTCGAAACTCGACTTGAAGATGAAGGGAATGCCGAGCGCCGAGGTGATGTCCTTGAGCTGGCCGGCGACATCGAGCTGCAGCTGCTCGGATTCGATCACGCAGGGGCCGGCGATCAGGAAAAACGGTTGGTCCAGACCAACGTCGAAACCGCAGAGTTTCATCGGAATGCTTCCGTGGGAGCGGCGGAAGCCGCGATCGGGGTTGAGGTCGCAGGCGATGTCGCGGCTTCCGCCGCTCCCACAGGATCCTGCGTTTTGCCGGCGGCCTTCATTTCGCGCGCGGCGCGGATGAAGCCAATGAACAGCGGATGGCCGTGACGCGGCGTGGACAGGAATTCAGGATGCGCCTGACAGGCCAAAAACCACGGGTGCTGCGTCTGCGGCAGTTCGATCATTTCGACCAGCAGATCGTCCATCGACTTCGCCGAGATCACCAGACCGGCATCTTCGAGCTGGGTGCGATAGCGGTTGTTGAATTCGTAGCGGTGGCGATGACGCTCGCCGACCACGTCCTTGCCGTACATGCGGTGCGCCAGCGTGCCCGGCTTCACCCGCTGTTCCTGCAGACCCAGGCGCATGGTGCCGCCGAGATCGCTCTTTTCGCTGCGACGCTCGACTTCGCCGGTCGCGGTTCGCCACTCGGTGATCAGACCGATCACCGGATGCGCACTCTGGCGATCGTTTTCGGTGCTGTTGGCGTCGGTCAGTCCCAGCTTGTTGCGGGCGTAGTCCACCACCGCCGCCTGCATGCCGTAACAGATACCGAAATAGGGAATGCGCTGCTCGCGTGCGTACTGCGCAGTGAGCACTTTGCCCTCGAAGCCGCGATCGCCGAAACCACCGGGCACCAGAATGCCGTCGACATCGCCGACCGTCGCCGCAGCGCCATCGCGTTCGATATCTTCCGATTCCAGCCACTTCAGCGTGACCCGGCTGCGCTGGCGGATGCCGCCGTGCTTCAGCGCTTCGGCCACCGACTTGTAGGCGTCCTTGTGATCGACGTATTTGCCGACGACCGCAATGGTGACTTCGTCGATCGGATGCTCCGAGGCATCGACCACGGCCTCCCACTCGGACAGGTCGGCGGTCGGCGCGGCCTTGCCCTGCAGGTGCAGATGCTCGACCACGATCTGATCGAGCTGCTGCTGGTGCAGCCACATCGGGATCTTGTAGATGTTGTCGAGGTCGACGGCGGAAATGACCGATTTCTCGGACACATTGGTGAACAGCGCGATCTTGCGGCGCTCGCCGTCCGGCAGCGGCTGTTCGCTGCGGCACAGCAGCACGTCGGGCTGGATACCGATGGAACGCAGTTCCTTCACCGAGTGCTGGGTAGGCTTGGTCTTCAGCTCGCCGGCGGCCGCGATGTACGGCACCAGGGTGAGATGCATGAACATCGCCTGGTCGGCGCCGCGCTCGGTGCGGATCTGGCGGATGGCTTCGAGGAACGGCAGCGATTCGATATCGCCGACGGTGCCGCCGATTTCCACCAGCGCCACATCGAACCCTTCGGTGGCAGCGTCGATGCAGCGCTTGATCTCGTCGGTGATGTGCGGAATCACCTGCACCGTGGCGCCGAGATAGTCGCCGCGACGCTCCTTGCGGATCACCGCTTCGTAGATCTTGCCGGTGGTGATGGAATTCTTGCCGGACAGGCGGGTGTTGACGTAGCGCTCGTAGTGGCCGAGGTCGAGGTCGGTCTCGGCACCGTCGTCGGTGACGTAGACCTCGCCGTGCTGGAACGGGCTCATCGTGCCCGGATCGACGTTGATGTAGGGATCGAGCTTCATCATCGTCACCCGCAGCCCGCGGGCTTCGAGGATGGCGGCGAGCGAGGCGGCGGCAATCCCTTTGCCTAGCGAGGACACCACGCCGCCGGTAACGAAGACGAGGGGTGTGGCAGTGCGGGGGGAGGTCATGGCGGCAGCGGGTCGCTGGAAAGCGATAGTTTACCGGGATGCGCTGCATGAGGCGACCGCCAAAGCGGTGGATTCATCGCAAGCAGCTGATTCGTCGAACATAAAAACGCCCCGGGCGGGCCGGGGCGTCGATGGATGGACACGAAGCGCGCAGGTTCAGATGTCTTCCTCTTCCTCAATCTCGCGCTCGGGGGCCTTGTCGCCCTTGGTTTTGTCGCGCTTGGGTTTGCGGGCCTCGGCCTTGCGCGCGGCTTCTTCGGCTTCGGCCTGACGACGCTTCTCGGCCTCTGCCTTGGCCTTGTCTGCATCCTCGGAAGACTGCTGCGCGGTATCGGTCTGCGACTGCGCGGTAGCCGGACCGGCGACCGCCAGCCACGCGACCGTGAGCGCCAGCGGCGACAGGGCGAGTACGAAACGGCGGATGATCGTCATGGTTTGGCTTCTGCCCGCATCGGCGCCGGAGATCGGCGGGTTCTGCTGCGTGCACGCGCACCATAGCGCCGTCCGGCCCGCTGGGTCGTGAACATCCCACAGTCGACCGCCAGGCCTGAACGGCTTGACCCTCGGCGACCATAACGCCAAGCTCGCCGGCCTCGGGCTGCCCTCTTCCGCCCTCTTCGCACGGTTCAGTCATCGCAATGAGCACCCGCTACAACGCCGCAGATATCGAAGTCCTCTCCGGGCTGGACCCGGTCAAGCGCCGGCCGGGCATGTACACCGACACCACCCGCCCGAACCATCTGGCGCAGGAAGTGATCGACAACGCGGTCGACGAAGCCCTCGCCGGCCACGCTCACAGCATCGAGGTCGTGCTGCACGCCGACGGCAGTTGCGAAGTGTCCGACGACGGCCGCGGCATGCCGGTGGACATGCATCCGGAGGAAAAGATTCCCGGCGTCGAGCTGATCCTCACCCGCCTGCACGCCGGCGGCAAGTTCAGCAACAAGAACTACACGTTCAGCGGCGGCCTGCACGGCGTCGGCGTCAGTGTGGTCAACGCGCTGTCGAAGAAAGTCGAACTGTTCATCAAGCGCGACGGCAACGAATACCGTATGGAATTCCGCAGCGGCGACCGCGCCTCGGACCTCGACATCGTCGGCAGCGTCGGCAAGAAGAACACCGGCACGCGCCTGCGCTTCTGGCCGGATCCGAAATACTTCGATACACCCAAGTTCAATCTGCGCCATCTACGTCACATACTGCGCGCCAAGGCCGTGCTTTGCCCGGGCCTGACCGTGAGCCTGCACGATGTCGCCACCGGCGAGAAGGACCAGTGGTTCTACGAAGATGGGCTGCGCGACTATCTCAAAAGCGAGTTGGGCGCGAGCGAGTGTCTGCCGCCGGAGCTGTTCATCGGTCAACTCAAGAAAGATTCCGAGATCGTCGATTGGGCCGCCTCGTGGGTCCCCGAGGGCGACCTCGTACAGGAAAGCTACGTCAATCTGATTCCTACCGCGCAGCACGGCACCCACGTCAACGGTCTGCGCACCGGCTTCACCGATGCGTTGAGAGAGTTTTGCGACTTCCGCAATCTGCTGCCGCGCGGCGTGAAGCTGGCGCCGGAAGATGTGTGGGATCGCGTCGCCTTCGTGCTCAGCGTGAAGATGACCGACCCGCAGTTCAGCGGCCAGACCAAGGAGCGCCTGTCGTCGCGTCAAGCCGCCGCCTTCGTCGAAGGCGCCGCGCACGATGCGTTCTCGCTATGGCTGAACACGCATACCGAACTCGGCGAGCGCATCGCGCAGCTCGCGATCGAACGCGCCGCCGCGCGGCTCAAGACCGAGAAGCAGATCGTCCGCAAGAAGGTGACGCAGGGACCGGCGCTGCCGGGCAAGCTCGCCGACTGCATCAGCCAGGATCTGTCGCGCACCGAACTGTTCCTGGTCGAGGGCGACTCGGCCGGCGGTTCAGCGAAACAGGCGCGCGACAAGGATTTCCAGGCGATCCTGCCCCTGCGCGGCAAGATCCTGAACACCTGGGAAGTGGCCTCGGGCAGCGTGCTCGCCTCGCAGGAAGTGCACGATCTCGCGGTCGCGATCGGGTGCGACCCGGGCAAGGACGACATCTCCGGCCTGCGCTACGGCAAGGTCATCATCCTCGCCGACGCCGACTCCGACGGCCTGCACATCGCGACCCTGCTGTCGGCGCTGTTCCTCAAGCATTTCCCCGCGCTGGTGAACGCGGGCCACGTATTCGTGGCGATGCCGCCGCTGTTCCGCGTGGAC
>JBIITV010000084.1:0-19913 GCA_044340325.1 Lysobacteraceae bacterium | reverse complement strand
TTTTCGTAGAGAGTCACAAAGCCGGCGCGCCACAGGCGCACCCTATGAAATGGACGGGCTTTTTCCGATGAAGTCCACCGTCGTGATGCACAGTTTCTCTTCCGGGATGCCTTCGAATTCCGATGCGATCTTCATCGCCCGCAGCTGTTCCAGCCGCTGCGGGCGCGGGTGCGACGTGTCGAGCAGTATCTGGAACCCGGCATCGCGCGCGGCGTCGACGAGCTGGTGCGCGCGCAGCCGGTTCTGGTAGAGGAACCGGTTGTTCCAGAACGCCCATTGCCGGTCGGAGTACTGCAGGTAATTGAGCTGGTGGATCTTCGGGTCCGCATAGGCGTAGTGATCGCCGCAGTTCACCGAGTGGAAGATCCAGCCGCCCGCGCGCAGCAGGCGCAGCGATCCGCGATGCAGGCGTTCGATGGCGTCCGGCGGGACGTGCTCGAGCACGCTGTTGGAGAACACGATGTCGACCGCGCCCGCTTCGAGCCCCGGGTCGGCGGCGTCGGCGGGTGCGCGGTACTGGATCACGTCGTCGCTGAGTTCCGCCGGGTCGATGGCATCGGCGGCGGCGAGCATGCGCCGATAGCGGGACTGCACGTCCGCCAGCGGTACCTGACAACCGGTCGCGATGCGCGGCAAGGCCTCGCCCAGCACTTCGATGCACAGGCGCATCAGATCCGGTTTGAGCAGGCGGTTGAGATCGCAGGTATACACGCGCGCGGCGCCGCCGAGATAGCAGGCCAGCGGCAGCGCGGGATACCAACCGCTGCCCACTTCCATCAGGCGCGCGCCGGGGATCGCGGCACCGACGGTGTGCAGCTGTTTCGCCATCAGCTCCCAATCGTCGATCTTGAGCAGGATCTCGCGTCGCGGGTTGCGCATGCCGCCGAACCTGCGTTGCAGTTGGTAGTGCAGCGGTTCGCCCCAGGGCAGCGCGCCGAGCGTTTTCTGCAGGACACCTTTGATTCGCCAATGCATGGGTGTGGAGTCGTCCGGTTCGGATGTGCGGGTGTGTGGATGCGCGGATATGCGGTGCTGATACGTGGGTGTCAGGCGCGGTCCGCTGCAGGCGCGGGCGCTGCGTTCGCGGCGTCGCGGAGCGACTGGTCCACCAGCATCGTCGACAGCACGCCGACGAAGGCCTGGTTGTCGGCGAAGCCGACCGCGCGTCCGCTGCGGCATTTGTCGAACATGCGCCCGACCGCAGCGGCGTCGAAATAGCCGGCGGCGCGGATCCGCGTTTCGCTCATCAGGTCGGCGACGTAGTCCAGCGGTGCGCCGTCGAAGAAGAAACTGGCGCTGTCCGGCGCGCGGTACGGCTGTTTGGTGCGGTTGACGATACCGTCCGGCAGCAGATCCACCAGCGCCCGCCGCAGCAGGTATTTCTCGGTCATCCCGCGGATCTTGAAGCTGGGCGGCAGCCGGTTGGCGAATTCGATCACCCGATGGTCGAGAAACGGGAATCGGCCTTCGATCGAGTTCGCCATCGCCACCCGGTCGCCCTGCGACGACAGCAGATAACCGGCGAGCAGCGATTTGGCTTCGACGTACTGGTCGCGCGCGAGCGGGCTCCAGTCGCCGATATTGGCCGGCAAGGTGGCCTCGAAAGCGTCGAACGGATTGAAGCCGCCCACTTCCGCGCGCATCTCCGCCGACAGCAGCCCCAGCCCGCGCTGCGACATGCTCCAGCGCGGCACATGGGCGAAGATGGGCCGATGCAGATGTTCTCTGCCCTGACCGAAGTAGGCCTGCGCGAACGCGGGATTGCGCACCGGAGAGTTCGGCAGATACGGATAAAGCCGTTCGAGCAGGCGCGGACGCAGTTTCGAGTGCGGCTGCCGCGCCCAGAACCGGCGGACTTTCGCTTCCTTGAACAGATCGTAGCCGCCGAAGACTTCATCGGCGCCTTCGCCGGTCAATACGACCTTGTAGCCGTGTTCGCGCACGCTGGCCGAGAGCAGCATCAGCGGCACCGGCCCGGTCCGCAGCAGCGGCGTTTCCGCATGGCGGATCAGCTGCGGGAAGGCCTCGCCGATGTTGCGGCGCGTGCAGCGCAGCGTGGTGTGGTCTGTGCCGAGATGTCGCACCATGATTTGCTGGTGTTCGCTCTCGTCGTACTCGCCGTCCTCGAATGCGACCGAGAACGTACGCACCGGCGTGTCGGTGAAGCTGCGGATCATCGCGACGATGCCGGAGGAGTCCAGGCCGCCGCTGAGATACGCGCCCACCGGCACATCGGCGCGCAGTTGCAGGCGCACCGCATCGATCAGCAGTTCGCGCAGCTCGGCCGTGGCCGCTTCCACGCTCAGCGGAAAGCGCGATGGCGAGGTGTCCGCCGCGTCGGGAAAGGTCCAGTCCCAGTATTGCCGCAGGGTTTCGCGACCGTCGTGCTCGATCGCCAGCGTGTGTCCTGGCGGCAGGCTCTCGATGCCGCGATGGATCGTGTGCGGCGCGATCGGCGACCAGGTGCAGAAGGTTTCGGCCAGCGCCAGCGGATCCAGCGCCGCGCACTGCGGCAGCACCGCCAGCAGCGCCTTGGCTTCGGAGGCGAACCAGATGCTGCCGCCGCTGCGCGCATACAGCAATGGCCGGATGCCGGCGCGGTCGCGCGCCAGCACCAGTCTGCGACGTTCGCTGTCCCACAGCGCGATCGCGAACTGACCGTTGAGCCGCTCGACGAAACGGTCGCCGTCGCGGTCGTACAGATGCACGATCACTTCGGTGTCGGACTGCGTATAGAACCTGCGGCCTTCGGCTTCTAGTTCGCGCCGCAGTTCGATGTAGTTGAAGATCTCGCCGTTGAACACGGTCCAGACCGTGCCGCGCGGATTGCGGATCGGCTGGTCGCCGGTGGCCAGATCGATGATCGAGAGCCGCGCATGCGCCAGCCCGATGCCGTCATCGGCGTGATAGCCATAGCCGTCGGGCCCGCGATGGGCAAGGGTGTGGATCATGCGCCTCAGCAGCGGATGCGCTGTCTCCGGGCGCACATCCGGCCCGCTGAATCCCACGATTCCACACACGTCGTGTTTCCCCTGTTCCAGACCCGGCCGCTCGGGCCGATAGTCGATTGAAACCTGATCGATTGAATACTGCCCGATCGAATGCCAACCCGGCTGGACGAATCGATTCGCCGCATGATCCGCGATTGAATCGCAAGCCGGTTCAACGCAACAAGCCGCGCGCGCCAGCCATCTCCGACAGACCATCTCCGACAGGTCAGCGCCCGGCGGTTTCGGCCAAGGCCTCCCCGCACGCGCGCAGTGTATCCGCTGCGACCGCATCCCAGCCGCGCGAGAACCGCCGCGCCAGGGTGGTCTCGTCCCACGGTCGGTCCAGGCCATCCCGCAGGCCGGCGGCCAGCGCGGCGGGATCGCGGGCCGGCACCAGCAGGCCGCAGTCGGCGTCCACCACTTCCGGAATGCCGCCGACCGGCGTGGAGACCACCGGACGGCCGCAGGCCAGCGCTTCTACCAGTACGTTGGGATGGCCCTCCGAATAGCTGGGCAAGGTGACCAGGTCGGAGGCGGCCATCCACTGCGCGACTTCTTGCGGCCCCTGTGCGCCGGGCAGGCGCACGCGCAGCGCGGGATCGGCGGCGATCCTGGTTTCGAGTTCGCCGCGCATCGGTCCGTCGCCGATCAGCGCCAACTGCAGGTTCGGCCGCTGCGGGGCCAGTGCGGTCATCGCATCGAGCAGTTCGCGCAGACCTTTCTCCGGCACCAGCCGGCCGACATAGACCACCAGCTCGGCGTCTGCCGCGATGCCCAAGGCCGCGCGGGCGTCGGCGCGCGATCGCGGATGGAAGATCGTCGCATCGCAGCCGTTGGGGATCGCGCGGATGCGCGTGGGGTCGGCATCGTAGTCGCGCACTGCGACCCTGCCCAGATCCTCGCTCACCACCAGAATCCGCCGCGCGGCGTGCAGCACCGGGCGGGTCAGGCGCTTGCTGACGGCATCGCGCACGCGCAGGTCCGAACCGCGCGCGCCAACCACCAGCGGCAGCCCTGCGCGTCGCGCGGCGCGCATCGCGCCGAAGGCGTCCGGGTACAGCCAGTACGACAGCACAACATCCGGCGCGAATTCGCGCAGCGGCGCATGCAGGGTGCGCGCGCACAGCCAGCCATTGAACGGCCGGCTGACCACCGGCAGCGCGGGGTAGTCGATGTAGCGCACGTCGCAGCCGGGCACCGCATGGTCCGGATCCGGGGCGCGGAACAGATAGCTGCGCGGTTTCGCCCAGCGCGGGTAGCTTGCGACCGGGCTGAGCACGCGCACCTCGGCGAGTTTCGACAGTTCGCGCACGGTCTGATGGATCGGCCGTCCGCGATTGGGCTCGCCGGCGATCGGGAACTGCGAGGTGACGATCAGGATGCGCATGCGTGGATTCGAAGCACGGAGCGTGGCCGGCATCCACTGTTGTCGCGGCCGATGATGTCCTTCCAGGGCGCCGGAATGCGTTGATAATGCGGTGTTTTCATGTCATCGAGGGGCGGGGCGTGGATCAGAGTGAAGTGGGTCGGCATGCAGTGGATCGGCATGCAGTGGATCGGCATGCGCTGGATCGGCCGGATGCCTCGCGCGTCGAAATCGCCACGAACGCCCGCGTGGGCGAGCTGGACGCGCTTCGCGGCATCGCTGCGCTCGCGGTGGTCGCGTTCCATTACACCACGTTCTATCAGCAGGAACAGGGCCATCTGCAGCCGCTGGGCTTCGGTTTTCCGGCCGGCAATTACGGCGTGCACCTGTTCTTCCTGATCAGCGGTTTCGTGATCTTCATGACCTTGGAGCGGACCCGTACCGCGATGGACTTCGTGGTCTCGCGATTCTCCCGGCTGTTCCCGGCGTACTGGGCCGCGATCGCGATCACTGCCGCCGTGGTCTATACGGTCGGTATGCCGAAGCAGCAGATTCCCTTCGGTCATGTTGCGGCCAACACCACGATGCTGCAGGAGGTGCTCGGTTTCGAGCATCTCGATGGCTCGTACTGGACGCTGCAGGTGGAGCTGTTCTTTTATGCGCAGATGCTGTTCTGGTTCGTGCTGGGGCAGCTCAAGCGCATCCACTGGATCATCGCGCTGTGGCTGGCGCTGGCGGTCGCATACGCGCTGACCGAGCAGCACCACATGCATTTTTCCTACACTCTGCGCGAACTGCTCCTGCTGCGCCACATCCCGTTCTTCGCGCTGGGCATCCTGTTCTATCGCATCCAGACCCGTCCGGTGGAGCGGCGGCTGAATCTGGGTTACATCGCGCTGTGCCTGATCGCGATCGGCATCTGCGATCCGCCGGTCTTTCTGCTGGTTGGTGTCGTTTGCTGCGCGATCTTCGCGCTGTTCGCGACCGGGCAGCTTCGTTGGCTGCGAGCGGCCCCTTTCGTGTTCTTCGGCGGGATTTCCTATTCGCTGTATCTGTTGCATCAGGCGATCGGATTCGCGTTGATCCATCGTCTCGAGGCGGCAGGTTTTTCCAGTCTCGCTGCCGTGGCGGTCGTGACCCTGACGGTGCTCGTGCTGGCGACGGCGTTGACTTACGGGATCGAGCGCCCTGCAATGCGCCGCCTGCGCGACGGCTGGCGCAGGCGCAAGGCGGTGTTGTTGTAGGAGCGGCTTCAGCCGCGATGTAGGAGCGGCTTCAGCCGCGAAGCCCGCAGCGGTTCCACGGCGACGATATGCGGGCGACGATACGCGCGAAGCGACCCGTTTCTCCAGAATCGCGGCGTCGACGCGAGGCGCGCGGGAACGCTATCGGTTTCGCGGCTGAAGCCGCTCCTACAGAGCCGCTCCTACAGCAGCCGTGCCTTGTCAGTCTTCGCCGAAGGTGATGTCCAGCCCCTTGCGCACGCCGACCTTCGGCGCCCAGCCCAGCACGTCGCGTGCCGCAGACGTATCGAAGTTGGTCAGCGGTCGCAGCGAATGCACCCGGTAGCGGGTCAGCGGCACGTCGCGCTTCAGTACCTTGCCCAGCAGTTCCACGCCTACGGCCAGACACAGGAACACCCACTGCGGGACCCACATCAATTTCAGCTTGTCGCCGAGCCTGCGTTTGCAGCGGCGCAGATATTCGCTGCGGTCCACCGAATCGGTATCGACCAGATTGAAGGTCTTGCCCACCGCCTGCGGCGCTTCCGCCGCCAGCAGCAGGGCATCGACGATGTCGTCGCGATAGACCAGCGGAAGCGGCACCGAACCGTTGCCGATCGCGATCCAGCGGCCGGCGAGTGCGATCGTACCGTTCGGCGTCACCTGCTCCGCGCCGGGGCCGAAGATCTGGCCGGGGCGCAGGATCACCGCCGGCAGCGCGTCGTTCGCGATCGCATCGGCGACCATCTGTTCCGCAGTGAGCTTGGTCTGTGTGTAGGCGCCGCGCAGCTGTGGCTGCGGTTCGAAGCGGTAGGTCTCGGTCAGCACTTCGCCGTCGCGGCGGCCGGCGTGATCGAACACGCTCATCGAACTGATGTAGACCAGTCTGCCGGTCGCATGCTTGCGACAGGCATCGAGCACGTTGCGCGTGCCCCAGATCGTACCCGCCTCGAAGTCGCGGGGACCGCCGCGCATCGCCGCGCCGACGTGATAGACGATGCCGGCACCGGCGACCGCATGATCGACCATGCGCGGATCGCCCAGATCGCCGATCACGCTCTGGAGACTATCGTCGTTGGCGAACGCTGCGACCGGGCGGCGCACCAGTACGCGCACGGTCTTGCCCTGTGCGCGCAGCGCTGCGACCACCGCGCGGCCGAGGAAGCCGGCGGCGCCGGTCACCAGCGCATCGACCGGCGGCAGCTCGACATAGCGCGCTTCCAACTGCTGCAGCCGCACGGCGTCGGGCGCCGCGCAGAGCGGATCGAGCAGGCGGGCGAGGCGCAGGCCGTCTTCGGCGGTGAACGGCGGCGTTTCGTCGTCGCGCACCGCGCGCGCGAAGGCTTCGGCGCCGCGCTGGATGCCGGGTGACGGCTTCAAGCGGCCGGTGGCGAAGCGCAGCACATTCATCGGAATGCGGAACACATCCTTCGCCGCGCCGAAGAACGCATTGAGGATGATGCCGATGAACTTCGGACCGGGCAGCACGCGATGGATGCGGCAGACCTGGGTGAAACGGTCGACCTCGATGATCCCGCGCGTTCCGCGCACGAACAGGCGGTTTTCCATCGGTCGCGCGTTCCACGACAGCAGCAAACGGCCGACGGCGCCCGTACCCTGCGCCTGCGCCTGCCATTCGTCGAAGCCGAGATTCGGATCGCCGCCGCGCGACTGGTAGCGCACCTCGACCTGCGAAAGATCGCCGATGAAGGCTTCGATCGTGTACAGCCCGTGCACGCCGAGATCGCGGAACGGATACGAGCCCTGCGTGACCATGCCCGGCAGCGGGCCGCCGGCGTAGGGCGGGTATTCGGAATTGCGGACGATGTCGACCGACACCACCTCGCCGATGTCGCCGTTCTTCGCCGCGTCCAATGCGCGCATCAGCGCCGGATCGAACAGGTCGGAGTGGTTGACGCCGAGTTTCATGCCGGTCTCGCGCGACTTGGCGAGCATCCGCTCGCAGTCCGCAGCGCTGTCGGCCATCGGCTTCTCGACCAGCACATGGCAGCCCATGTCCATTGCCGCGATCGCCAGCGCTGCGTGTGAGGCCGGCGGCGTCAGCACGTAGACCACGTTGGGCTTCGTTTCGGCGAGTTCGGCCAGCGTCGCTGCCACCTTGCCGACCCCGAAGCGTTTGGCCAGCGCCTCGGCGGCCAACAGATTGCTGTCGCACAGGCCGACGACTTCTACGAAGTCCAGGCGCGACAGCGCGGCGAGATGGTGGGTGGCGACGTAGCCGGCGCCGACGACGGCGACGCGGAGGGTACGGGGAACATGCTTGCGGGAAGCGGAAGCGGTCATGAATGCACTGCTGAAGGGGAATGTCTGGTGAGATGGGCGGCGACATCGGCAAGCACCGATGCGACCCGCGCATCCCAGGTCTGGTCGGCGACGGCGGCAATACGCGCTTCGGCCGCGCCCGCGGCGTTGTCGTGTACGGCCGCATCGAGTGCCGCAAGAAAGCCATCGCGATCGTCCACCATCCGCACCCACTGCGAGAATTTTTCGATCTCGGGATTGCGCACGCTGACCACGGCTTTGCCGGCGGCCAGGTATTCGCGCAGCTTCAGCGGATTGGCGTTGGCGACCTGGCGGTTGAGCCGGTAGGGAATGATCGCCGCGTCGAAGGCTTTCGACCACGATGGCAGCGTCGAATAGGGCTGCGAGCCGGCCAGATGCACGTTCGGCAGCGCGCGCAGGCCATCGATCGCCACATGCGCGTGCCCGACCAGAAGAAAGCTCCACTGCGGACGCTGCTGCGCCAGCCATTCGATCAGCGGGACGTCGATCCATTCGTGGATCGAACCGATATAGCCGACCACCGGACGCGGCAGCTCACGGGCGAGGGCAGGGACTTCGGTCGCCGGGTCCTGCGCCTTGGCGAACAGGTCGACATCGACGCCGTGCGGCGAGAACACCGTGTTCGGATTGAGCGCGCGTTTGCCCTCGACCAGCGCCGGCGGCGCCACGAACAGCAGATCGGCGCGACGGCTCAGGTCGAGGTCGCGCTGCGCGATCGACGCAGCATCCACGCCCGGATGCGCGGCGTAGTCGTCGATGCAGTAGTAGACGCACAAGTCTTCGCCGAGCTTGCCGGCGTGCACGCCGGGATGCGGCACCACGAACCATGAAATGCGCTTGCGGATGCCAGCCAGTCCAAGCGCGCGCCGCACCGCCCAGCGGCCGAACAGGCGATTGAAGGTATCCACGCCCGGCAGACGCCGGAACGGCAGCTGCGGCACGGTGCAGTGCCAGAGACCGTCGGCGACTTGCGTCGGGTGTCTGAATGCAGCCAGCAGCTTGCGCACCGCGCGCTTGAGGTCGCGCCCGGATGCGTTCGGCGCGCGCATGCCGGGCGAGTCGACGTACAGCACCGGCACGTGACGCGCCAGGCGCACCGCGACGTGGTGGCTGCTGGTGCGGTTCTCGGCGAACCAGTCGTTGCCGAAATAGACGATGCCGTAATCCTTCAGGGCCGACATCGACGAAGCTTCATTCATTGCACCACCATCCGATCAGCCATGCGGTACTGCCGTGATGGATCCAGTCCCTGTGCAGACCAGGCACCGCGTCGAGGTGCGGGCCGATCCGGCCGCAGGCGGGCGCGAAGAACGTGACCAGCCCGTTGCGGCCGAGATGGCGCATGTGCGCGATCGTTTTTTCCGGCTCGCTGAGGTAATAGAGCACCTCGCACGCGGTGACCAGATCGAAACGGTGGCGGGTGTCGCCCCAGGGCTGGCCGAACACATCGGTGGCTTCGAACTTCGCCTGCGGCAGGCGCTTGCGCGCTCGCTCGACCGCCTGCTGGCTGACGTCGACGCCGTACTGCGTGTCGCTGAGCCGGGCGAAGTATTCGGTCTGGTGGCCTTCGCCGCAGCCCAGTTCGAGGACCGAGCCGACACGGCCGAAGGCGCGTTCGATGACCCGGTTGGTCGCCTCGAAGCGCGCGCGCTCAAGATCCGAGGCCATGTTCCATGGATCTTCGACGGTATACGCCAGATCGAGGCGGTTGAAGTTGTCGCTGCCGCCGACGCCGCGCAGGGCGTACTTCATCCACAGACGACGGCGCGCCTTGCGCAGCAGAGTGATCGCATCGGGGAACATGCCGGTGCCCGTTCAGTCGCAGTCGCGTTCGCCGCGCATCGACGCGCCCGCTGTCGCATCGCGCGCCGCCGACACATGCAGCGGGCGCAGCGGCGAGCTGTACCAGTCGGCGACTTTGTCGCAGCGGAATTCGACCCACGACGGGCCATAGTTCCAACGTGACGATTGCATATCGAGCGGTTCCCCCAGAATCTCCCGCACCGTGATTTTCCCCATGCCCGCCGCGATCGCCCGCGTCGCCGTCATCGGTTTCGCAAGGGTTCGCACGGTCAGTGTGCCGCTGTCGCTGGACGCGTCGACCATCGCGATGCGATCAGGATCCGCCCGATCAACATCTGCCCGATCAACATCTGCCTGATCAACATCTGCCTGATCAACGTCGGCAGCACGAACGTTGCCGTTTCCGGGCTTGTTTTCGACCACCCGCCAACCCAATACGGCGATGGCGACCAGCGACACTGTGACGAAGTAACGCGATATTCTGCCAAATCCGGACTCAGGAAGCTCGTTCCCGTGCGGATCGCCTGCCGAATTGCCTGTCGAATTGCCCGTCGATACAGGCGCGCTGGAAGCGGGTTCGGGCCTCTTCGGCGACAGGTGGCCCGAGGACATGGCGCCGGGCATCCGCCGGTAGCGCGCGTGGAAATCCAGCGCCGCATCGTAGAGACGGTTCAATTGCTGCAGCTGTCCGGTATCCTCTGCGCTCCCGCCCAGGTCCGGATGGAGCTGCGACACGCGCCGCCGCCATGCGCCTCGCAGCTCGGTGAGCGAGCAGGTCGAATCGATCCCGAGCTCACGGTACAGCGCTCCGAAATCGGTGTCTTCGGCCATGTCAGCTCCATCGCCGGTATCCGTGGGAGGCGCGCAGTGGACCGCGTTCGTCGTGCGAATGCAAGCGGCGTCTGTCGTCGTGACGATCGTCTGGATGATCGTCGGGATGATCGTCCGGATCGCGGCGGGAAATGCGTTATGCGTGATGACACAGGGGGTTTGATGAGCGTTACGGGTGGGGACGCCGGGATCCGGGCGGGAGAATTGCCGTTGGCCGGCCGTCGGCCGCGGCTGGCGCGCGCCTGCGGTCGAGCCGGCCTGCTTCCGCTGATCGGGCGGGTGCGGGCGGCGCTGCTTCGCGATGTTCGGATCCTCGCCTATCACCGCGTGCTCGATGAAGCCGAGCCCGGCGATTTCCGGTTCGACCCCGAACTCATCAGCGCCTCCAGCGACGCGTTCCGTCGGCAATTGGCGATCGTCAAGCGCCGCTTCGTGCCGATGCGTTTCGACGAGCTGATCGATTGTCTCGATCGCGGCCGGCCGGTGCCGCAGCGCGCGGTGCTCATCACTTTCGACGACGGCTACGACGACAATTACCGCTGCGCATGGCCGATCCTGCGCGATGCCGGTCTATCGGCCATGTTCTTCGTCTCCACCGGACATATCGATTCGGGACAGCCCTACGCCTACGACTGGCTGGTGCACATGCTGTGCACGACCCGCGCTGCGGCGCTGAAGTCGCCCGAACTGCGGATCGACTGGGCGTTGCCGGACGATCTCGCTGCGCGTCGCGAGATCGCCGGTCAGGTGCTCGACCGCATCAAGCTGCTCGATGCGGACGCGCAGCAGGCGTTGATCGATCGCCTGCAGCGCGAATGGTCGATGCCTTCGGATGCGGGCCATGCCGACTGCCGGCCGATGTCCTGGGCGCAGTTGCGCGAGATGCATGCGAGCGGGATGGAGGTCGGTTCGCACGGCGTCGATCACCGCATGCTCGCGCGGATGAGGCCGGAGGCGATGCGCGAGGAAGTGGCGTCGTCCAAGCGCACGATCGAGCGCGAACTCGGCGCACAGGCGCATGTGATTTCCTATCCGGTCGGCGGTGTCGATGCCTACAGCGACGCGGTGGTCGCAGCGGTACGCGATGCCGGTTATCGGATGGCCTGCAGCTATCTCGCCGGTCCGGAATCGTTGCGCGCGGCCTCGCGCTATGAAATGCGACGGATTCCGATCGAACGACAGATGGATGCGGACTGGTTCGAAGCCATGCTCGCCCTGCCGGAAATCTTCTGCCATCGCTCGCGTACCCGGATCGGATAAGGCGCGCCATGTTCGTCGCGATGATGCTCTATCTGCTGCTGGTGCTGATCCGGCCGCAGGACTATCCGGCGATGGTCGACAGCGTCGGCCTGCCGCTGCAGCCGATCATGCTGATCGCTGCAGCCGGTTTCTGGCTGCTGTCGCCGAGGAAACACTTCGATGCGCCGCAGTATCCGCTGCTGCTGATGTTTTTCTGCGTGATGCTGGTGTCGCACGTCTTCAACGGCTGGATCGGCGGCGCGATCGAGCAGATCGGCAAATTCGCGCCGGTGGTGCTGGCATTCGTGGTTTTCGCCAACGGCTTGGATCGCCGCAGCCGGGTGCTGAACACCATGGCGGTCTTCGCGCTGTGCGCCGCGGTTCTGGCGGTGCACGGGATCGAGCAGCAGCAGATCGGCGTCGGTTGGACGGGCATCGAGCTGTCGCAGGGCACGCGTATCCAGTATGTCGGCATTTTCAACGACCCCAATGATCTCGGTCTGCTGTTCGTGAGCTGCATTCCGATGGCCGCGTATCTGAGCAGTCGCGGCGGTCTGATGGGGCTGCGCCGTCTGTTCTGGCTGGTGGTGACTGGCGTGCTGATCTACGGTGTGTATCTGACCGATTCGCGCGGCGCGCTGCTGGCGCTGCTGGCGGTGATGGGCGTGCATGTCTGGCAGCGCAAAGGCGTGCTCGTGGCGGGCGCGCTGGGCGGTATGGCGGTGGCGGTGTTGCTGGCGCTGCCGTCGCGGTTCAGCGAGATCGATGCCGAGGAGGCGTCCGCGCAGGGACGCATCGAATCCTGGTACGAGGGTCTGCAGATGTTCCAGGGGCATCCGGTGTTCGGCGTCGGTCCCGATCAATACACCGACTACAACCCGTTGACCGCGCACAACTCGTTCGTGCTGATTCTCGCCGAGACCGGCATCATCGGCTATACCCTCTGGCTCGCGTTCGTGGTGTATTGCTTCCGGATGATGTGGGTCGGATCGCGTCCGCAGACCATGCCGGCATCGGACGAGCATGCATTGGAGGAGCATGCATCGGACGAGCATGCATTGGACAAGCATCGCGATGAACATTCCGGGGTCGCCGATATCGAAATGGACTTCGAAGCCCTCGATGCGCGTATCGAAGAAGGCCGCGCCATCGCCATGACCCTGCTGTTGTCGCTGATCGGTTTTTTCACTGCGGCGTTCTTTCTGAGCAGGAGCCACGTCATCATCCTGTATCTTTTGCTGGCGCTGGTGGTCGCGCACTATGCGGATATCCGCCGCGACGACCCGGATCTGCCGCGCTTTGCGCTGGCCGACGATATGCTGCTGTGGCCGGCCGTAGGCCTCGGCAGCGCCATTTTTCTCTACATCGTGGTCAAGGTTCTTCTGGTGATGCAATGACGCTCCGCTCGCGCACGTTACGCAATACGCTGTTCTCATCGGTGGCGCTGTACACCGAGTTCGCGCTTGGCATGCTGACGTCGATCCTCATCGCCCGCCATCTCGGCCCGGAAGGCTTCGGTGCCTACAGCGCAGTGATCTGGCTGGTCGGCATGGGCGTGGCCGCAACCAACTCCGGCACCGCCAGCGCGGCGATCAAATTCGTCGCGGAGCTGCGGGGCGGCGATCGCGATGCGCTGGTGCGGCCGCTGGTCGCCTATCTGCGCCGGGCGCAGCGTCTGTTTCTCGCGGTCGTATTGCTGACCGGCGCATTGGCGCTCTGGCTCGCAGGTCATCACGTGGCGCCCAGTTTCCATCATGGGATGCTGTTCGCGTTTCTGGTGGTGGCCGTTTCGCTGCGCGCCGGCTACATGTTCAACATCGGCGTTGCCAAGGGTTTGGAGAATTTCCGGATCAACGCGATGGTCGCGATGGTATCGACACCGGTGAATCTCGCGCTGGTGGCGCTGGTGATGTGGTTCGACATGCCGGTGGAATGGCTGCTGGGCGTGTTTCTGGTGTCCAGCGTCATTTTCTACATGATGTCGCTGTCGCAGCTACTGCCGTTGTTGCCGCCCGGCGACGATCGCCCGCAGCTGCCTGCGGATCTGGTGCCGCGTGTCCGCCGGCAGATGCTGTACAGCACGCTGATCGTCACCGTCGGGTTCATGGCCGCCAGCGAAATCGAAGTGCTGTTCCTGACCGCGTACGCGGACCCGCACGCGGCCGGCCAGTTCAAGGTCGGTTACCAATTGGCCAGCGGCGCGGCGACGCTGGTGCCGGGCGTGTTCGGCGCACTGCTGCTGCCGATGATGGCGAATGCGCTGAGCCAGGGTCGCGAAGTGGCGGGCCGGCGCTTCGCCGCGTCCACGGGCTATCTCGCGCTGCTGGCGCTGCCGCTGGTGGCGTTTGGGGTGGTGCTTGCCGAACCGCTGATTGCGCTGCTGTATGGCAGCGAGTACCGCGAGGCCGCCGCAGTCTTTGCGGTCTGCCTGGCCGGTGCTGCGATCGCCACCTCGGCGCAGGGCGGTTCGAGTCTGCTGATCAGCGCCGACCGCCAGCGTGCGGTGTTGATCATGGTGATCTGCTTCGGTCTATTGAAGCTCGGGCTTGATGCGTGGCTGATCCATATCGACGGTCTGCGCGGTGCGATGGTCGCTTTTCTTGCCGTGTCGGTGTTCAACGCCATCGCCTATACATGGATGGCGATCCGGGTCAGCGGCGTGTCGCCCGACTGGAGCCGGATCGTACGCACGCTGCTGGCGAGCGTGTTGGCAGTGCTGCCGCTGTGGCCGTTGGTGCCGCATCTGCCGGCGTGGGCCGCGCTGGCGGTGGGCGCTGCGATCGGCGGTGCGCTGTATCTGCCGCTGACGCTGTCGCTGGGCTGCTGGTCGCGCAACGACATCGCGCATATGCAGCAGTTGCACCAGCGACTGCTGCGCGGTCAACCGCGCCTGGGCGCCCGCCTGCTCGCATGGGCGCATGGACGTGCAGGCGTGTCCGCATGAGCGGTTTCTACGAACCCCTGTTCCGGCGCGCGCTCTATCCCGCCTATGAGTCGGGTCTGCGTCGACGCAAGACCTTGACGTACCTGCGCGAGTACGAGCGCGATCAATGGCGTTCCGCCGATGAGCTTGATGCGCTGCAGTGGGACAGACTGCAGCGTCTGGTCGCGCACAGTTGGGAACAAGTGCCGTTCTATCGCCAATGGTGGGGTCAGGCGGGTGTGACGTCCGCAGCCGACATCAAGGACCGCAGCGACTTTGCGAAGCTGCCGGTGCTGACCAAGTCGGCGATCCGCGAACATTTCGATGCGATGATCGCGCCCGCCCATCGCGGCAAGCTGTATTTCAAGAGCACCGGCGGCTCCACCGGCGAGCCGATGCGCTTCGGCTATACCCGCGAGAGCTACGAACGACGGGTCGCGGTGATGTTTCGTGGCTACGGCTGGTCGGGTGCGCATCTGGGCCAACGCACTGTCTATCTGTGGGGTGCGCCGGTGGCGGCCCCGGCCGGTTTTCAGCTGTTCAAGGATCGCCTGTACCACGCCGCATTCAATCGATGCATGCTCAACGCGTTCGATATGAACGAGCAGCGGATGCGGGAGTACGCCGACGCCATCGACCGCTTCAAGCCGGAGACCATCGTTTCCTACGTCGGCCCACTGGTGGAACTCGCGCACTGGATCGAACGCAATGGCCGCCGCATCCATCGGCCGAAGCGCATTCTCGGCGCTGCGGAAGCGCTGCACGCGCATCAGCGCGAGCTGCTGCAGCGCGTGTTCGGTGCGCCCGCCTACGACACGTACGGTTGCCGCGAATTCATGCTGATCGCCGCGGAGTGCGAGGCGCACGACGGCCTGCACATCAACACCGATCACCTGCACGTCGAATTCCATCGCGATGCGGCTGGAGCCTACGATGAGCAGGGTCCAGCAGAACTGGTCGTCACCGATCTGCATAACTACGGCATGCCGCTGATGCGTTACCTCAATGGCGACCTCGGCACGCCCGGCGCCACGACTTGCACCTGCGGACGACGTCTTCCGAAGCTGGCCAAGGTCGACGGGCGCAAGCTCGACGCGCTGCGCACTGCCGATGGCCGTGTGATTCCAGGCGAGTACTTCGTGCACACGCTGATGTCGATTACGTCGATCCGCCACTATCAGGTCGTGCAGCGCAGCCTCGACACGATCCTGATGCGGCTGGTGACGAACGACGATTTCGATGCCGCAGCGGAAGCCTACATCCGCGACGTGATCCGCAAACTGGTTGGCGACAGCGTCGCGGTCGACTTCGAGTATCGCGACGAGATCGCGTTGACCCCCAGCGGCAAACGCCGCGTCACCATCTGCGAACTTCCGACGTGAGTGCCGTCGACACGGGCGGCGCGCCTGCGCTGGATATCGCCCATGTGGTCGAGAATCTCGAGCGCGGCGGCCTCGAGCGCATGGCGATCGATCTGGTCGCCGCGCAGCATGCGGCCGGGCATCGCTGCCGTGTCGCCTGTCTGTTCGAGTCGGGCGCGCTTGCCCACGAACTGCTGTCGCGCGGTATCGAAGTGCATGCCTGCCACAAGCGCAGGGGGATCGACGCCGGCGCTGTAGCGAGGCTGCGCCGATGGTTGGGTGCGGTTCCCGGCGCCATCGTCCATACCCACAACGCCAGCGCGCACTATCACACCGTCGCCGCAGGTCTGGGCTTGCCGCTGGCACGCTTGATCAATACCAGGCACGGCATGGGCGCCGCGCAGCCGGGCAGTCGCGGCGAGTGGCTGTATCGCCGGACGATGCGCCGCACCGATGTCGTGGCGGCGGTATGCGAGGCGGCGCGGGCGCGTTTCGCGGAACAGGGCGTGCGTCCGCGCAGCCGGCTGCTTGCAGTACCCAACGGCATTCGCGTGGATGCGTTCTCGTGCGCGTCCGAAGAGCGACGCCATGCGCTGCGCAGTGTGCTGGGTCTCGCGCCGGATATGCGCATCATCGGTACCGTCGGCCGGTTGAATCCGGTCAAGGATCAGGCGACGCTGCTGCGCGCTTTCGCACGCGCGCATGCCGAATTCCCCGAGGCGGCGCTGGTCGTGGTCGGCGACGGCCCGTTGCGTGCGACCCTGGAAGCGCAGAGCGTCGCGCACGGCATCGGCGATGCCGTGCGCTTTCTCGGCGACCGCAGCGACGTTCGCCAGCTGTTGCAGGGCTTCGACATGTTCGTGCTCTCTTCGCTCAGCGAGGGGTATTCGATGGCGCTGCTGGAAGCCTGCGCCAGCGGCCTGCCGATCGTGGCCACGGATGTGGGCGGCAACCGCGAGATCGTTGTCGATGGGCGCAATGGCCTGATCGCCGCAGCCGCGAACGATGAAGCGCTCGCCCAGGCCATGACCGTGCTGCTGCGCGAACCCGCGCGCGCTGCGCAAATGGGCCGGGCCGGTCGCGACTGGGCGCTGCAGGAAGCCTCGATTGAATCCATGGCAGCGCGTTACGACGCACTTTACCGAGACGGCAGGCCATGACTTCCGGCATCATTGCGCGCCCACAGGCGGCAAGCCTCGGCTGCTGCCCTGGGTTGCAGCATAGACCGCTTCCGTTCCCATCATCGTTGACGACATGAATCCGCGCCCCAGGAAACTCAAGCTATTGCGCTGGTTCCCCGACCGCTGGGTGTTGACCCGCGGCGAACGGCGCAGTCGTGCGTTGTACCTCACCTTCGACGACGGCCCACACCCCGAGCACACGCCGGTGCTGCTCGACCTGCTCGCGGCGCACGGTGCGAAGGCGACGTTTTTCCTGATCGGTCGTGAAGCGGAGCGGTATCCGGAAGTGGTCGAGCGGATCGTTCGCGAAGGTCACATGCTGGGGAACCACTCCTGGAGTCATCCTCAGTTCGACCAGCTCGATCTGGCCGCTCAGCGCGAGGAGATCGAGCGTGCGGACCGGTTGCTGAGCCGGTTCGATGGCATGGCGCGGCACGATTTCCGCCCGCCGCGGGGGGTGATGCCCAGACCGATGGTGCTGGACTGCGTCCGCTGCCGTCGCCGTATCGCGTATTGGTCCTATGACAGTCTCGACTACAGCAAGCGCTCGGCCGAGGTGCTGATCGATTCGGCGAAGCGGCATCCGCTACAGGCCGGTGAGATCGTGCTGATGCACGACGACAGCGCGCTTTCGCTGCATTTGCTGCAGGCGATGCTGCCGGAATGGGCAGCGAACGGGTTCGTGTTCGAGTCGCTGCGGCCTTCGCCATGAACGTCAGTCGGGATCAAGCCTTCGGGGGTGGCATGAGCATGAATCGGAACAGCGGGGATCTCATCAACATCGATCGCATCAACATGGATCCCATCAACCGGGGCCAGACCGGCAGGGATCGACTTTGAACACGACCGTCGTTTTCGCATTGTGCGGCGTGCTGATTGTCGCGGCTGCGGTCGCCGTGGTCGTGCGCGACATGCGCAAACGCAATATGCACCTGTGGCTCGGCGACTATCTGCATCGTCGTACTCCGGTCGTGACGGACAAACCAGTGCACGTGATGTTCTGCTTCGTCGATCATTTCGAGCCGATGTGGAAGGGGGCCGATCTCAGTACCCAGCGCCGTCGCGTCGACCGCTGGTGCAACGAATACCGCGAACTCGCCGGACGACATCGCGACGCCGATGGGCGACCGCCGCAGCACAGCTTTTTCTACCCGGAAGAGGAATATGCGGTGGAGCATCTCGACAAGATCGCATCGCTGTGCGCCGACGGCTACGGCGAGATCGAGGTGCATCTGCATCACGACAACGATACCGAGCAGAATTTCCGCGCGTCGATCGGACGCTTCTGCAAGACGCTGCACGAACAGCACGGCGCGCTCCCGCGCGATCCCGAAACCGGCCAGCTCCGGTTCGGCTTCATCCACGGCAACTGGTGTCTGGACAATTCGCGCGGCGATGGGCGCTGGTGCGGGATCAACAACGAACTGATCCTGCTGCGCGAACTCGGCTGCTACGCAGACTTCACCCTGCCATCGGCGCCCAGCGATACCCAGACCGCCGCCGTCAACAGCATCTACTACGCCACCGACGATCCGCTGACGCCGAAATCGCACAATCACGGCAGCCCGGTGAAAGTCGGTGGCGGCGCCAGCGGCGATCTGATGATCGTGCAGGGGCCGTTGGGTCTGAACTGGCGCGAACGGCGCATGGCGGTGATGCCGCGCATCGAGAATGCCGACGTACGCAAGAACTGCCCGCCGACCGAGGCGCGCGTCGATCTGTGGGTGAAGACCGGCGTGCATGTCGAAGGTCGGCCGGAATGGGTGTTCGTGAAGATCCATACGCACGGCACCCAGGAGCACGATATCGATACCTTGCTGGGTGAGCCGGTCGATGCGATGCATCGCTATCTGGAAAGCGCCTACAACGACGGCAAGCGGTATGTGCTGCATTATGTGACCTCGCGCGAGGTCTACAACATCATCAAGGCGGCCGAAGCCGGCGAGCAGGGCGACCCCGGTCAGTATCGCGACTATCTGCTGCCTGCGCCGCGGTCTTCATGGGCAGGCGGGCGCAAGGCGCGCGCTGCATGAGCGAGGTAGTTACGGCGAAAGTCAGCGTCGTCATGCCGGCCTACAACGCCGCCGCCACCCTGCAGGCATCGATGGATTCGGTGCTCTCGCAGACGTATGCCGATGTCGAGCTGCTGGTGATCGACGATTGCTCCCAGGATGCGACCTGGGCCCTGATCGAAGCGGCTGCCGCGCGGGATGCGCGCATCGTGGCCATCAGGATGCCGCAGAACGGCGGCGTGGCCGCTGCGCGCAACGCCGGCATCGAGGCCGCAGCCGGCACCCATATCGCGTTTCTCGACAGCGACGACCGCTGGTTGCCCGATAAGCTCGCGCTGCAGCTCGCGCACATGCGCCAGACCGGTACCGCAATCAGCTACACGAGTTATCGACGCTTCGACGAGAGTGGGCGCGAATTGTCGGTCGTGCGCCCGCCGGCCGAAGTGGGCTATGCCGATATGCTCAAGAGCAACCGCATCGGTAACCTCACCGGTATCTACGACCGCACGCTGGGCGACGCGCGTTTCCAGCGCATCGGGCACGAAGACTATGTGGTCAGACCTGCAAATTTCACCCAACCCCAGCAATCCCGATATTTTTCGCGTTCAGTGCCGACACCGGCTCCCAGTTTTGGTATGAATAGCATCAGTTTTCTGGGAGATGGATACAGCGATGACTGC
>JBIITV010000212.1:0-5413 GCA_044340325.1 Lysobacteraceae bacterium | reverse complement strand
GCAGCTCGGCCTGCGCCGACACCAGTTGATGCAGGGCATCGCCTTCGCCGACGAACGCGGTGCGGAAGATGTCGTGGCGATCGACGACCGCCTGCCAGGCGGCGCGGAACGCGACCGGATCGAGGTTGCCCTTGAGCACCGGATAGGTCTGCACGACGTAGGCCGAACTGTCGAGCAGGCTGTGGAACTGCAGCCCGGCCTGCATCGGCGTTGCCGGATACAGCCGGGTCATCGCCGGATAGCGCGACTGCCAGGCGTCGAGTCGAACCTGATCGATCCGCGCCAACGGGAAGTCCGACGGCGTGAACGCGCCCGCTTCGGGTTGCAGGCAATGCGCGATGACCCGGCGCAGGCCCGCTTCGATCGAAGCCACGACGCGCTGCATGGTGCTCTGGTCATACTGGTCCGCGCTGTAATTCAAAGAGAATTGCAAGTCACCGCCGAAAATCATGCCGCTGAAGCTCAACTGGCAGGAACGCTCGCGCTGCAGACCGACCTCCAACCCGCTCGACTCTTGCGCCATCTGGAAGCGGGTCTCCTCGTTCAGCACCTGATCGAACTGCCCCAGATAGTTGAACTCCAGCTCCGGCTCGCTGTGCCCGGCCGTCGCAGCGACGATCTGCGGATCGGCCGCCAGATATCGCAGCACGCCGTAGCCGATACCATGGTGCGGAATCGCACGGTACTCTTCCTTGATCGCCTTGATCACCGCGCCGACGTCGTCGCTGGCGCTGCGCAACGTCAACGGATATACAGTGGTGAACCAGCCCACCGTCTGGGTCAGATCGAGCGTCTCGAACAACGATTCGCGCCCGTGGCCTTCCAGACGTAGACGCAGACCGCTCTGACCGGTCCACTGGCGCATGCCCAGGTAAACCCCAGCCAGCAGCAACTCGTTGATCTGGGTGCGATACGCACCATGGCATTGCTGTTGCAATGCGCGTGTCGCCTCCACGCCGAGGCTCGCAGAGACCACGCGCGCACTCGATATCGGACCCGGACCGTCGCTCGCGCGGTCCACCGGCAGCGGCGGCACGCGCTCCGCGCACTGCGACAGCCAGAACGCCTTCTCCCGCTGCAGCTCGGCGCTGTGCGCGTACTCCGCCAGCGCCTGGCCCCACTGCTGGAACGACGAGCTCTTGGGCGCCAGCGCGATCGCTTCGTTGCCCACGTACTGGCCATAGGCCAGTTCGATATCCGCCAGCAGCACCCGCCACGACACCCCATCGACCACGGCATGATGGACCACCAGCAGCAAACGCCCGGTCGCGTCGACATCGGACGGCTGGAAGTACACCGCACGCAGCAATGGACCGCGCGCAAGATCGAATCCCGCCTGCCAGTGGTTGCATCGCGCACCGATAAAATCGGCCTGCGTGCCGGCCGTCTCGGGCAGCGACTCGGTCACGCAGCTCGCATCGATCATCGCCTGGTCCAGCGCGGCATGCACCGCCTGCCAGACACCTTCGACTTCCACGAAGCGCAGACGCAGCGCATCGTGACGGCGATAGATCGCCGCAATCGCCGAGCGCAATGCCGACGCATCGAAACCGATCGGCGTTTCCAGCAACACCGCCTGGTTGTAGTGATGGCGGTCGTGGTCCTCGCCCGACAGGAACACATGATGGATCGGCAACAACGGCAACGCCCCCTCGATCGCACCCTGCGGCGCCACCACCCGCACACCCGTCGACGCCAGACGCGCCAGCTCGGCGATCGTCTGCGCCTCGAACAGCTGTTTGGTGGTGATTCCGATCCCGGCCTGGTTCGCCCGCGACACCACCTGGATCGACAGGATCGAATCGCCGCCGATCTCGAAAAAGTTGTCATTCACACCGACCTGCTCGACCCGCAGCAACTGCTGCCAGATCTCCGCGAGTCGCGCTTCGACCTCGTTCTGCGGCGCCACGTAGACGTGCTGGGTTTGATATTCCGGCTCCGGCAACCGCCGCTTGTCGATCTTGCCGTTGCCCGTCAACGGCAGCTGGTCGAGCACCACGAACGCTGTGGGAATCATGTAGTCGGGCAGACGCTGCTTGAGCTGGCGGCGCCAATCCGTGGACAGCGAGACTTCATCCGTCTGCCCCACCTCATCCGGCGAGCGCACGAGGTAAGCGACCAGACGCTTGCCGCCGGCGCCGTCGGTGCGCGCGATGACGACCGCCTCGCGCACGCCCTCGCAGGCCTGCAACTGCGCTTCGATCTCGCCCAACTCAATACGGAAACCGCGGATCTTGACCTGGCTGTCGTTGCGTCCGAGGTATTCGAGCCGGCCGTCCGCGCGCCAACGCCCGAGATCGCCGGTGCGGTACATGCGCGCGCCGTCGCCGGTCGCGAACGGATCGCGGACGAAGCGTTCGGCGGTCTGTTCCGGGCGATTCAGATAACCGCGCGCCAAGCCGGCGCCGGCAACGTGGATCTCGCCGACCACGCCCACCGGCACGGGTTGCGCATCGGCGTCGAGCACGTAAATGCGCGCATTGGCGATGGGCCTGCCGATATGCGGCGCCACGCCGGGCACGATTCGCGCATAACTTGCGTCGACCGTGCATTCGGTGGGGCCGTAGACATTGAAACAGCGGATCGACGACGCGGCTGCGGCCTCCCAGGCGCGCGCGGACATCGCTTCGCCGCCGATCAGGATCGTGCCCGGACAGACCGCACCGCTTTCGAGCAGACCGTAGTCCAGCAGCAGTTCGAATTGCGCCGGGGTGCAGTCGTAGATGTCGATGCGGCTGCGGCGAATGAACGCGACCAGTCCTTCGCCGTCGGCGCGTATCTCCGACGGTACGATGACGAGGCGACGGCCCGACAGCAGTTGCACCAGCGACTGCAGCGAAGCATCGAACCAAAGACCGGCATCCAGCGCCACACGCGCGCCGGGCGCGGTATCGGCGAAGACCTGCGTTTCGAAGGCTTGCCACAGGTTGACCACGCTGCGGTGCTCGACCACCACGCCCTTGGGCTGGCCGGTCGAACCGGAGGTGTAGATCACGTAGGCCGCATGCGTCGACGCAAGTCCGGCCACCACCGGACCGGCATCGTATGCAGCATCGGATTGCACGAACAGACTTTCGTCATCATCGAGCGTCAATACCGTCAGCGGCGCGCCGCCGAGCGCTGTGGTCATGACGGTGTCGCGCACCTCGCGCTGGGTCAGCAACGCAAGCGGCGCGCTGTCGGTCAACAGCCAGGACAGACGTTCCGGCGGATGCGCCGGATCCAGCGGCACGTAGGCGCCGCCGGCCTTGAGTACTGCAAGCACGGCGACGATCATGTCGATGCCGCGCTCCATGCAGATCGCCACGCGCCGATCCGGGCCCAGACCGAGCGCGGACAGACGATGGGCGACGCAGTTGGCGCGCTGGTTCAATGCGGCGTAGCTCAGCGTTCGACCTTCGTACTCGATGGCGATCGCCTGCGGATCGCGCGCGGCCTGATCCTCGAACAGGCCATGGACGGTGCGCTCGCGCGGGAAATCCACGGCGGTGAGGTTGAACGATTCCAGCACCTGCTGGCGTTCGTCCTCGGCCAGCAGCGCGAGCGTGCCGATCGTTTGCGTCGCGTCGGCGACCATCGCCTGAAGCAGGGTGACGAAATGGCCGATCCAGCGTTCGATGGTGGCCGCGTCGAACAAATCGTCGGCATATTCGAGCATGCCGCTCAAGCCGTCGGCGGTTTCGCTCAGCGACAGCGACAAATCGAACTGTGTCGTGGTGTGCGGCTGGCCGAGCGACGCCAGGGTCAGTCCCGGCAACTCCAGCGCACCACCGTCGGGGGTGTTGTTCAAACTCAGCATGACCTGGAACAGCGGACTGTGGCTGAGGCTGCGCGCCGGCTGCAGCATTTCCACGACCTGCTCGAACGGCAGATCCTGATGGGCATAGGCGCCCAGCGTGGTTTGTTTGATCGCGGCCAGCAGCGCTTCGACGCTGGTGTGCGCGTCGGCGTGCACGCGCAGCGCCAGCGTGTTGACGAAGAACCCGATCAGCGGTTCGATTTCCGAACGCTGACGGTTGGCTACCGGCGTGCCGATAACGACATCGTCCTGTCCGCTCAGGCGCGAGAGCAGCACCGACCAGCCCGCGAGGAGGGTCATGAACATGGTCGTGCCGTGGCGCCGCGACAAGGCCTGCAGCGCCACGCTCAACGCACCGGACAGACGGAAACGCACGCTGCCGCCGGCATAGCTCTGCATCGCCGGACGTGCACGGTCGGTCGGCAATTCGAGCAAGGCCGGTGCGCCCGACAAATGCGAACGCCAGAATTCGATCTGGTCCTGCAACGCCGCGCGCTGACGCTGCCAGACCGCATAATCGGCATATTGGATCGCCAGTGGCGGCAGCGGATCGGGCTTGCCCTGATGGAATGCGGTGTAAAGGGCGCTGATCTCCTTCACCATTATGCCGATCGACCAGCCATCGGAAATGATGTGGTGCTGAGTCACCAGCAGCACGTGTTCGTGATCGGCCAGGCGCAACAGACGACCGCGGATCAGCGGACCGGTCGCAAGATCGAACGACGCGCGCGCTTCGTCCGCGCTCAATTCGGCAACGGCGAGGTCTTGCGCGGCGCCATCGAGGTCGCGCAGGTCCCGATGGTCCAGCGCAAAACCGACCGAAGCCGGTGTGATCGCCTGACTCGGCGCGCCGCCGCTGTCGACGAAAGTAGTACGCAGGATCTCGTGGCGGGCGACGATGCGGTTCAGCGCCGCTTGCAAGGCAACATGGTCGAGCGCGCCGCTCAGACGCAGCGCCGCCGGGATGTGGTACGCCGCACCGGCCGCGTGATCGAGCTGATCGAGAAACCAAAGCCGTTGCTGCGCGTACGACAGCGGCAGCGCGCGATCGCGGCCGACCGGCGCGATCGGCACGTACTCCTGCTGGTCCTGTTCGTCGAGGTATGCCGCCAGCCAGCGCAAGCTGCTGTGCTCGAACAACGCGCGAACCGGAACAGGTTTGCCGAAGCTCTGGGCGATCTCACTGACGACCCGTGTCGCCAGCAGCGAATGGCCGCCGAGTTCGAAGAAATTGTCGTCCAGGCCGATCGTCTCGTGATTGAGTACGCGCGACCATATCCCGGCGAGCCGCTGTTGAGTCTGCGTCTGCGGCGCCATATGGTCGCGGCCACGCATCGCAGTCGCATCCGGCGCCGGCAGCGCGCGCCGATCGAGCTTGCCGTTCGGCGTCAGCGGCAGCGCTGCCAGCGTCACGAACGCGGACGGCACCATGTAGTCGGCCAGGTGGCGCGACAACGATGCGCGCAGCTCCATCACCGACAGCACAACCTCTTCGCTCGCCACCACGTACGCCACCAGACGCTTGTCGCCGGGCGCGTCCTCGCGCGCGATCACCACCGCTTCGCGAACCCCTGCGCACGCCGCCAGCCGCGCCTCGATCTCGCCGAGCTCGAT
>JBIITV010000081.1:0-20216 GCA_044340325.1 Lysobacteraceae bacterium | reverse complement strand
GACGGCCTCGATGCACTGCCGGGTTGGCCGGATTCGGTCAAGACCATGCAGCGCAACTGGATCGGTCGCAGCGAAGGCCTGGAGATCCAGTTCCGCGTGGACGGCGAGGATGGACCCGAAGGAAGCGGGCCGCTCACCGTCTACACCACACGCCCGGACACCCTGATGGGCGTGACCTTCATCAGCGTGGCGGGCGAGCATCCGCTGGCGCTGAAGGCGGCCGAATCGAACCCCGAACTGGCGGCGTTCCTGGCCGAACTGCGGCAGGGCGGCGTGTCCGAAGCCGAGCTGGAAACCCAGGAAAAGCGCGGTATGGCCACCGGCCAGTGGGCGATCCATCCGGTGACCGGCGAGGACCTGCCGATCTACGTCGCCAACTTCGTGCTGATGGGCTACGGCACCGGTGCGGTGATGGCGGTGCCCGCGCACGACCAGCGCGATTGGGAGTTCGCCAAAGCTTATGGCCTGCCGGTGAAACCGGTGATCGTGCCGGCGGCGGTCCGCGATGCATTGGCGGAGATCGCCTCGCACGTTGCCGGTCATGACGACCCCATGGCGGTCGCACTCGGCGCGCACGCACCGGTGGATGTGGTCGAGATCGATGCCGCCTTGGCCGTTGTGCGCGAGTATTTCGAAGGCGTGGAACAGCACACGGCGCACACCGAACGTGGACTGCTGATCAATTCCGGCGAATACGACGGGCTGGACTTCGACGGCGCGTTCAACGCGCTGGCTGCACGCTTCGAGGCCGAGGGCACGGGCTCCCGCAAGGTCAACTTCCGCTTGCGCGACTGGGGCGTCAGCCGCCAGCGCTACTGGGGATGCCCGATTCCGGTGATCTATTGCCCGACGTGCGATGCGGTGCCGGTGCCGGAAGACCAGTTGCCGGTGGTACTGCCCGAGAACGTGGAAGACGCCTTCGCCGCCGGCGTGGTGCTGTCGCCGATCAAAGCCGACCCGGAGTGGCGCAAGACCCGTTGCCCGCAGTGCGGCGGTCCGGCCGAGCGCGAGACCGACACCTTCGACACCTTCATGGAGTCGAGCTGGTACTACGCGCGCTACACCTCGCCGGGCGCCGGCGATATGGTCGACGAGCGCGCGAGATACTGGACGCCGGTCGACCAGTACATCGGCGGTATCGAACACGCGATCCTGCATCTGCTGTATTTCCGCTTCTATCACAAGCTGTTGCGCGACGAAGGGCTGGTGAACAGCGACGAGCCGGCGATCAATCTGCTGTGCCAGGGCATGGTGATCGCGGAAACGTTTTATCGCGAAAACGCCAACGGCTCGAAAGAATGGTTCAACCCTGCTGATGTCGATGTGATCCGCGACGAGAAGGGTCGCATCGTCGGCGCTGCACTTCGCGACGATGGCCAGCCGGTGCGTATCGGTGGCGTCGAAAAGATGGCGAAGTCGAAGAACAATGGCGTCGATCCACAGGCGATGGTCGACAAATACGGCGCCGATACCGTGCGCCTGTTCTCGATGTTCGCCGCGCCTCCGGAACAGTCGCTGGAGTGGAACGAGGCCGGCGTCGAAGGCATGTCGCGGTTCCTGCGTCGCTTCTGGCGCGAAGTGATCACGCACGCCGCTCAGCCGGATCATCCGGAAGTCGATGCTTCGCTGCTCGGCCCCGCGCAGAAAACCATGCGTCGCCAGCTGCATGAGACAGTCCAGAAAGTCGGCGACGACTACGGCCGCCGCTACAGCTTCAACACCGCGATCGCGGCGCTGATGGAACTGCTGAATCATGTCTCGAAGTTCGACGACATGAGCGATCAGGGTCGGGCGGTGCGTCATGAAACGCTGCAGACGATGGTGCTGCTGCTCAATCCGGTCACGCCGCACATCAGCCATCATCTCTGGCAGGTGCTCGGCAATGCCGAAACGCTGCTGGAAGACATCCCGTTCCCCCGGGCCGATCCCGCCGCAATGGTCCGCGATGCGGTGACGCTGGCGGTACAGGTCAACGGCAAGCTGCGCGGGACCATCGAAGTCGGCGTGCAGACGCCGCGCGAGGACATCGAAGCCGCCGCGCTGGCCGAGCCCAACGTTGTCAAATTCATGGATGGCATGACGGTAAAGAAAGTGATCGTGGTGCCGGGCAAAATCGTGAATATCGTGGCTGCCTGAACCTTGCCGCTGCTTGCCCGCCGCCATCGCCTCCGCCAGACTGCGCCCATGACCAGCCTCCGATCCGTTCTCGTCCTGTCGCTTCTGCTGCCGCTTGCCGGCTGCGGTTTCCAATTGCGCAGCGCTCTGGTGCTCCCCCCCGACATGGGTCCGGTTGCGGTGACCGCGCGCGACCCCTACAGCCCGCTGGCCGACACGCTGGCGCGCTCGCTGGAACGGGCGGGCGCTACGCCCGCCGCCGCCGATGCGACCGAGCGCTCGACCAAGCTGGAAATCCTGTCCGAGAAATGGGCCGACCTGCCGATCGCGGTGGACACCCAAGGCCGCGCGCAGGAGTACAGCCTGCGTTATGCAGTGGTGTTTCAACTGCGCAAGCCCGGCGATGCGACGCCCGACGACGGTACCGCGACCGATCGCATCCTCGTGCCGCAGCAGGCTGTGGAGCTGTCGCGGGATTACATCGCTCCGCCCGGCGATTCCATCGGTCGCAACAGCGAACGCGAGCTTCTGGTGAATGAAATGCGCCGCGACATGAATGCCGCGATCCTGCGCCGGATCGATGCCGCGCTGCGTGCGCCCGGGGCCGCGAAGGCACCCTGAGGGCAAGGCCCCAGGTGCCGATGCGATGGAACTGACCCCCGAACGCCTGACCGCGCAGCTCGCCAGCGAGCCGTTGCGTCCGGCATACCTGATCGCCGGCCCGGAGACGCTGCGGGTGCTCGAAGCTGCGGATGCCGTCCGTGCGCATGCGCGCGCCGAGGGCATCGGCGAGCGTGAGGTCTTCGATGCGGACGGCCGCGATTTCGACTGGAATCAGCTGGCGCAGAGCGTGAACGCGCCGAGCCTGTTCGCCGCGCGCCGGGTGCTGGAAGTGCGGCTGCCGTCGGCCAAGCCGGGCAAGGACGGTGCCGAATTCATCAGCGGCTTCTGCGCGGATCCTCCAAACGATGTGGTCCTGCTGATTACCGGCGAGGACTGGAGCCGCCAGCATGGCGGCAAGTGGAGCGAGGCCATCGCCCGCGTCGGCCATCACGCCATCGCCTGGGCCCTGAAACCGCACGAAATGCCCGAATGGGTCGAGCGCCGCCTGCGCGCGCGCGGCCTGCGCGCCGACCGCGACGCGGTCGAACGCTTGGTCGAACGGGTCGAGGGCAATCTGCTCGCCGCCGCACAGGAAATCGACAAGCTCGCGCTGCTGTCCGACGGCGAATCGATCGATCTGAAGCGGATGGAATCGTACGTCGCCGATGCCGCCCGGTTCGATATCTTCCGATTGCTCGACGCCACGCTCAACGGCCAGCCCGCGCAGGCGCTGCGCATGCTGCATGGGCTGCGCGCGGAAGGCGAGGCGGTGCCGGCGCTGATGGGCATGCTGGTGATGGAACTGCAGCGCGCCGCCGCGTTGGCGCGCGCACAGGCCAAGGGCGCGAACATGGCTGCCGAATTCAAGGCACAGCGCGTCTGGGATGCCAAACAGGCGGTCTATCGCCGCGCGCTGCAGCGTCACGATGCAGCGCGGTGGGAGCGTTTCGTGGTCGAAGCCGGGCGCGTCGACCGGATCGCCAAGGGGCGTCCGCGCATCGGCGAGGAGCCGGCCGATCCCTGGCTGGCGCTGGAGCGGCTGTTGCTCGCGGTCGCCGATTCGCGCGGCAGCGCGATGCTCTCGAAGCGTGCGGGCGGCTGATGTCGCTGCCGTTGAGAGCGTTCTATGGAGGCACCTTCGATCCGGTGCACAACGGCCACATCGCGATCGCGCTGGCCGCCCGCGATGCGTTGGGGACCACGATCTGGATGATGCCGGCCGCTGATCCACCGCATCGTGCGGCCCCCGGCGCCTGCGCGGAGGACCGCGCGGCGATGCTCGATCTCGCGATCCAGGGCCAGGCCGGCCTGCGCGTGGACCGTCGCGAACTGCAGCGCGACTCCCCGAGCTACACCATCGATACCCTGCGCGAGCTGCGCGCGAAACATGGCGATGCCGCGCCATTGGCATTCCTGATCGGTGCCGACAGCCTGCATGGTCTGGCCACCTGGAAAGAACCCGAAGCATTGCTCGCCGGCGCGCACTGGGTCGTGGCCGAGCGTCCCGGCAGTGCGCTGGACGAACACCTGCCGCCCGAAGTCGCCCGGCTGGTCGGCGTGCGATGGACGCTGAACACCGCGTCCCTGCGCGAGAGCCCCGGCGGCAGGGTACTGCGCCTGCGCCAGCCGCTGCACGCGGAGTCCGCGACCCAGATCCGCCGCCGGATTGCCGCCGGTGAAACCTGGCACCACCTGCTGCCGCTGGCGGTGTCGCGTTACATCGTCGACCATGGCCTGTATGGCGTCACTCCCCGGCCTGCTGCGTCGCCGGGGGTATAATTGCGGTATTCCAAGCGAGGATCGCTCTTGTCCAACTCCAACAATGCGCACGTGATCAAGACCGTGCTGCCCACCCCGGCGCCGTCGGCCGAAGCGCTGCTGCGCCAGGTCCATCTGGCGTTGGAAGATCTCAAGGCCAAGGATGCGATCGAGATCGATGTCCGCGGCAAGACCAGCGTCTGCGACTATATGGTGATCGCCTCCGGCACCTCCACCCGTCACGTCAAGTCGATCGCCGATGAAGTCGTACGCAAGGTCAAGGAACTCGATGTGATGCCGCTGGGCGTCGAAGGCGAGCGTGAGGCCGAGTGGGTGTTGGCCGACCTCGGCGACGTCGTGGTCCACGTGATGCTGCCGCGTGTCCGCGAGTTCTACGCGCTGGAGCGGCTGTGGACCGTGGGCGATGAGCCGCCGGGCACCGACGGCTGAGCAATTGATCCGGCCCGATGCTGTTTGAATTCAAGGGCTGTGCTTGCGTAGCAGGGGCTTCAGCCCCGACGGCCATCGCAGGTTTTTTCTGCAGCGAGATCGGGCCTGAAAGCCCATCTGCGAGCGGATTTCGAGTTCAAACTTCTTCCGAACGTACAATCCGAAGCGCGCCGCAGATCCGGGCGTATTCCCCATTCACCCCAGCACCAGCGGCGCCAGCCATTCGCTCACGATCGTGATCGAGACGATGCTGATCAGGTTCAGCCATAGCCCGGCGCGCAGCATTTGCCGGATCTTCACCGCGCCGGTGGCGTAGGCGATGGCGTTCGGCGCAGTGCCTGCCGGCATCATGAAGGCCAGACTTGCGGCCATCGAGGCATTGAACACCAGCACCAGCGGCGGCAGCCCGGTCGCCAGCGAGATCGCGCCGATCACCGGCAGGAACGCGGCCAGCGTCGCGACGTTCGACATGAACTCCGATGCGAACACGGTCAATGCGGCCAGCAGCAACAGCACGATCAGTGGGTGCAGTGCGTCGATGCCCGACATCGTATTGCCCAGCCACGCGCTGACGCCGTGCGCTTCCATCGCCGCGGCCACGCTCAGGCCGCCGCCGAACAGCAGCGCCACGCCCCAGGGAATGCGCTCGGCGGTTTTCCAGTCGAGCAGGCGCCTGCGCGGAGCAGTGGCATCTCCAGAGGGCAGGGCGAACAGCAGCAGCGCGCCGGCGATCGCGATCGCGGTGTCGTTGAGGCCCTGCAGGCCTTCAATCTTCTTCAGCAGCGGGTTGAACATCCACGCCGACGCGACCAGCACGAATACGGCCAGTACCCGCCGCTCCGGGCGCGTCATCGGGCCGAGTGCGCGCCTGCGTTCCGCCAGCAGGCGCGCGACCTCGGGGTTCGCGCCATGCCCGCGCAGCGGCCAAGACAGCACGGCCCAAGCGGCCAGCAGCATCGCCAGCATGAGCGGCACCGCGATCGTCATCCACTGCGCGAAGCCCAGGCTCAGGCCTTCTTTCTGCAGATAACTCATCGCGACCAGATTGGTCGGCGAGCCTACCGGGGTGCCGATGCCGCCGATCGATGCACCGTAGGCCACCATCAGTACCAGTGCGGCGGTCAGCGTCGCATCGGCGCGCGTTGCCCGCGCGGGAGCGTCTGGCCCTGCGGTCAAGGGCGCGACCGCATGCGCCACGCCGATCGCGGTAGGCATCAGCATCAGCGCGGTCGCGGTGTTCGAGATCCACATCGACAGCAGGCAGGACGCCAGCGCGAAACTGCCGACCAGCGCCACCGGCCGGGTGCCCACCGCCGCGATCATCGACAGCGCGATGCGCTCATGCAACTGCCAGTGCTCGATCGCCACCGCGATGATGAAGCCGCCGATGAACAGGAAGATGATCGGGTCGGCGTAGGCGCCGGTGGCATCGGCTGCGGAGGCGATCCCGCCGAGCGGCAGACAGACGATCGGCAGCAGCGAGGTTGCCGCGATCGGCACCGGCTCGGTCACCCACCAGATCACCATCCATGCCAGCAGCGCCAGCGTCTGCCAGCCCGGCGCGCTCAGGCCTTCTGGCGCGCCGACCCACAGCATCAGCGCCGCCAGCGAAGGCCCCAGCCACAAGCCGATGGCCGCAGCGAGCGGACCGGTGCCTCCGCTGTCGTGCAGTGTCGAGATATCCGGCGCGGGCGATTGCGGTGCGGACTCGCGCTGGCTCATTGCGGTTGCTCGGTAATGTTCGGGATCGGGGCGCCGGTCATGGTACAGGCGGCGCGATACCGGTCGCGCAGCCGCTACCATTCGCCGATGAAAGCCCGCCTCATCGCCGTCGGCGAACGCGCACCCGCCTGGGTTGCGCAGGGTTTCGGTGAATACCAGAAGCGGCTGTCGCACTGGTTGCCGCTGGAGCTGATCGAAATCGAGCCCGGCCTGCGCGGCAAGGGCCGCGATGCCGCCCGCGCGACCGCAGATGAGGGTGCCCGCGTAGTGGCGGCCTTGCCCAAATCGGTGCGGATCGTCGCGCTGGACGGTCGCGGCAGGATGCACAGTTCCGAACAGCTGGCGCAGCGGATGGAGCAGTGGCGCGGTGGCGGTCGCGATCTGGCGTTCCTGATCGGCGGGCCGGAAGGGCACGCCCCCGATGTGCTGGCCCGGGCCGACGAATCGTGGTCGCTCGGCCCGCTGACGCTGCCGCACATGCTGGTGCGACTGGTTCTGGCCGAACAGCTCTATCGCGCCGCCGCGCTGCTGGCGAACCATCCTTATCATCGCGCCTGAAGAATCCGCGACCCGGCTCCGATCGGCGCATCCTCGCATCGGATGCGGCGCAATCGGCATGGATTGCGCGCGTCTTGTCGCATGTCCGAGGTTCGCAGTTCACCCGAAAAGTGTGCGCGTGCGCAAAAAAAGTATGTAAAACAAATACTCGGCAGCCATAACCGACATCGGTCACAGTTTATTTTCGGACAGTCCGCATAGTCCGCTGGCGCCGGATCGTTGTCGGCGCGTGCCCTGCAGCCCGCCGCCGACGGTCTGCAGGTTTTCCCCCGTCGGTACTCTCGCCGGTGAGCGCCCCCGCGTGGCCGTGCAGCAGGAGATCCAATGCAGATGTTTGATCCGCTCCCATCCGTCTGGCGTGGCGTTTCCCTGTCCTTCGCCAGGTCGCTCTGCGTCATCGCCGTGGCGTTCGCGCTGAACGCCTGCGACGCAGGCAACGCCCAGGTGCGGGCAGGCGACGGCGTCGGCAAACGCGTGCCTACGGGCAGAACGCTGCAGGGCGAACCGCGTTCCTTCGTGCGCGAGCGCCCATCCTCACCTTCGCGCGCCGCGCCTCCCGTCCCGCCAACGGCGCCGGCCGTGGGCGGCACGGTCAGCCCCGGCCTCTTCAAGCCGTTGATGGCCGCTGCGGAAACCATCGGAACGATCGATGTGCGCCTGCACCCGGTCGAAGGTGTCGCCGCCGGCACCTCGCAGCTGGTGACGTTCGGTATTCCGTTTCCGCGCGATTCGATCACCGTCGCCGGACTGTCGAAGCTGCGCGTGCTGAACGCCAGAGGCGTCGAGATTCCGGCTTATGTCGAACAACTCACGCCGTGGCGTCACGTCAATACCGCCGCTTTGGACGGTACTTCCGTACGCATCGCCCGCGTGCAGATCCGCTACACCTTCAGCGCAATCTATCCGAATTCCGAAACCGTTCGCATCGACTGGGGCTACAGCAATCGCGCGCAGTCGCTGACCTCACTGGAAAATCCGCGCAACGGCTGGCAGCCCGTGACCGCCGGCAGCTTTGTCAGCGGCGACGGCGTGTCGGAACCGAAGGTGTACGCGGTGCTGCCGTCGGCAACGCTTAGCAAGGGCCTGTTGAAACTCGGACCGATGCGTCCGTTCGAACGGGAGATACTCGCCGCCCGCGATGATCCGGCGACGATGGACGCCACCGAGCATTACCCGGCGTACACCGAGCAGATGTACGCCTCGAAGAATTTCTTCTACGCGCACATCAACGAGGACGATCCTCGCGTCACCGCAGCGAATCAGATCCCTTACAAGGCCGCCGAAGGCGAGCCCTGGCTGTACGACCGCGTGTCCGCGTTCTACAGCCTGTATTTCCGAAGCGGTTTCTTCAAGGCGCTGCGCGAGTCCGTGCGCGCGTCCGAGTATTACCGCGTGAATCTGTATCCCCAGGGCACGACGCCCGACAGCGCGGTCGGCGCGTTCAAGCTCAAGAATCCGAACCCGGCCGCGTACATCGGCGCCAACGGCGCCATGTACAGCTATTCCGAAGGTCTGGCCTACACGCACTGGTTGACCGGCGACGATCTGTCGAAGGATGGCGCCAGACTCGCTGCGAAAGCGCAGCAGGACGCCAACGACGAACCGGACCGCTGGTCGCCGACCAGCAGCTATACCGAGCGGCACATGGGCATCAAGCTGATGGGCCTGGTCGTCGGTTACGAGCTGTTCGGCGACGTGCCATACAAGACTGGCGCAACGCAGACGTATCGGGAGCGCGTCGTCACCCTCACCAACAATCTGATCTGGCATCAGAACGGCGCCGGCGGCGCGCTGCCGGCCAATCGCGTCGACGGCGGCCTGTGGAAGTACGGCAGTCAGGAGGGCAATGGCCCCAGCGGGAGTCTGCTGGTGAGTTTCTGGCAAACGCCGTTCGTGATCGATCCGATGGTGCGCGCGTATCTGGTCACCGACAACCTCGAGATCGCGCAGTTCATCCGTCGCACCGGCAATGCGCTGAAATTCGCTGGAAAGTCGTACTCGCCTGCGAAGCGCAGCTATTTCACCGCCGCGCCGGAAAATCTGCGTCTGGTCGATTACGTGACTCTTGTCGATGGTTCGACCTACGCCGCCGACGGCGTCGGTCCGGAACATACGCTGTCGGTTGCGGGTGCGATGGCATGGGCCTACTACTTCAGCAAGATCACCAGACAGCAGGACGACACCTTGAAACAGGCGGCGAACGAGCTGTATCGCACCTACGACTACGAAACCAACGAGTGGATACGGCCCACCGCTCCGGCCAGCGGGCTTACCGCGTATCGCAACAATCCGCCGCGCCGCTACAACTGGACCTACAAGACCAGCGGCAGTCTGTCGTGGTGCCTTTCCGATGTGCGCTGGGTGCAGAACTGAGCGCCTGTTCGGTCTATCCAAAAAAAGATCAGACCCGACGGGCTCTCGAACCTCAGCGTGAGCGGCATGGGCCGCTCACGCGCGGCGCGACTCATGCGGCGATTTGCGCGCCGTGGCGGGGATAGTCGGTGTAGCCCTTCGCATCCCAGGTGTAGAACGTGCTGCGATCCGCTTCGGCCAACGGCGCGCCGATGCGCAGGCGTTCGGGCAGGTCGGGGTTGGCGATGAACGGGACCCCGAACGCCACCGCATCCAGCTTGCCGTCGGCGATCGCGGCCTCGGCTTCCTCGGCGCTGTAGCCCATGTTGCCGATGAGCGTGCCGCGGTAGCTTTCGCGGGCAGGGGTCATCACGTCGCCCTGTTGCTGGCCGAGGAAGTCCGTGCGCATCACGTGCCAGTAGGCGAGATCGCAGTCGTTGAGCCGTTGGCCGAGCCACTGCACCAGCCCGACCGGATCGCTGTCGCGCATACTGTTGTAACTGTTGAGCGGGGATACGCGCAGGCCGACGCGGCCGCTGTCCCAGACGCCGCACACCGCTTCCAGCACTTCGAGCAGCAGCCGTGCGCGGTGTTCGATCGGGCCGCCGTAGGGCCCGCTGCGCAGGTTCGCGCCGTCGCGCAGGAATTCGTCGAGCAGATAGCCGTTCGCGCCGTGCACTTCCACGCCGTCGAACCCGGCCGCCTTCGCATTGCGCGCGGCCTGCGCGAAACCTTCGACGATATCCGGCAGCTCATCGTCTGCCAATGCGCGCGGTACGACGTAGTCGACCTTGCCCTTGGGCGTGTAGACCTGATCGTTGGCGATCGCGATGGCGCTCGGCGCTACCGGCTGCGCGTCGTCGTTGAAATCGGGATGACAGGCGCGTCCGCCGTGCCAGAGCTGCAGCGCGATGCGGCCGCCTGCGGCGTGCACCGCTTCGGTGACGCGCTTCCAGCCGGCGACCTGCGCTTCGCTGTGGATGCCGGGTTCGCGCCAGAACGCGGAGTTCCCGGCCATGACCATCGTCGCTTCGGCGATGATCAGCCCGGCGCTGGCGCGCTGCGCGTAGTACTCGGCCATCAGCGGTCCGGGTACGTGATCGTCCTCGGCGCGACAGCGGGTGAGCGGCGCCATCAGGATGCGGTTGGGCAGCGCCAGAGCGCCGGCCTGCAGCGGTGCGAACAGATGCTTCATCGGGAGTGTCCAGACTGGGCGCACGAGTGTCGCAAGCGGATGCGACGATTGCCATGCGCGATTGCGGACATCAGCGGAACGATGCAGCGCGTTCTCCGCGCAAAAGAGCCGCCGGTCGTTTCGACGACGACCGGCGGCAACACTCCCGAACATCAATGCGCCACGTATCGATCGGACGTGTATCGATGCGACGCGTCCGGCTATTGCAGGCTCAGACTGAAGTTCACCGGCACGATCCCGTAGACCTGCACCGCCCGACCGTTGCGGATCGCCGGACGGAACATCCACTTGCGCAACACCTGGCGGCGGGCGGCGTCGTCGAGCTTGCGATGGCCGCTGCTGCGTTCGATCTCCACCGACAGCGGTTTGCCGTCCACGTCCACCAGTACTTTCAGTACGACCGTACCCTCGAAGCCGTCCAGCAGTGCCTCGCGCGGATAAGTGGGCGCCGGAGCCGATGCGTATTCGAGCCGCGTGCTCGGCAGCGGATCAGGATCCACCGGCAGCGCCGGGCCCAGGTCGGGCGTGGGCTGGGTCAGCGCCGGTTCGATGTAGTCGCTGCCATCGGGCACGATCACCGGATCCTGGGTGATCGGCTGCGGCGTCGGTTGCGCGATCCTGACCGGCACATCGGTGCGCGGCTGCGGCTGTCTGATCTGCACCACTTCCGGCTCCGGCGGTTTCGGCTTCGGCGGATCGATCGGAACGATCGTGGTGTTGTCGTCCGGCGGCGCGATCGCGATCGGCGCCGATACCGGCACCAGCAGCAGCATGAGTGCAGTGAGGTTGAGTGCGATCGCACCGGCGATGCCGAGCACGCGCACCGGCTGGATCTGCGCGACGGCCTGCTGCAGGCTTGCAGCATGGGCATTGGGATGGCGTTGGGTCAGGACCATGGTGCACCTCCATCGGTTGGGGACGATGGTGGAAACGCGCCTTGGGTCCGGGCGGGGTTAAGCCGATCGATCAATCGTTCGCAGAAATGAAAACACCCGCCGTGAGGCGGGTGTCGGGGCATCCAATCGTTGCGATCAGCGACCGAGTTCGAAGACCACGTTGACCATGGCCGAAAGCGAGCTTTCGCCCGCCGAGACCGGCGTATCGGCGGCTTCCATCGCCGCCATCTTCATCATCGGCACCGGGCCGGGCGGATTGTAGCCGCCGCCTTCGTTGATGCTGACCACGCGGCGCACGCGCAGGCCGAGGGTCTTGGCGTAAAGCTCGGCGCGGCTCTGGGCCTTTCTGATCGCCGCGACCCGCGCTTCGTCGTAGGCGTCGTCCGGGTTCTCGATCTCGAAGCTGGGGCCGTTGACCTGATTCGCGCCCACCGCCACCAGCGCATCGAGCACCTTGCCCAGTTTGGAGATGTCGCGGACCTTCACGTTGAGCGTGTTGCTGGCCTGATAGCCGGTGATCGTCGGCGGCTTGTTTTCGGCGTAGCGGTACTGCGGATTGATGCTGATGCCCGTGGTCTGCACATCGCGTTCGGCGATGCCGGCGGCCTTGATCGCGGCGACGACCTTGCTCATCAGTTCGCTGTTCTGGCGCAGTGCGGCGTTGGCGTCCGCCGCCTGGGTCACGACGCCGGTGGACAGCGTGGCGATGTCCGGCGTGCGGGTGGCATGCGCCTCGGCGCTGATCGACAGCAGGGTGCCGTCGTTGGCCGGAGGCGTTGGGGTCTGTGCGGATGCGGTCATGGCGAGGCCCGAGGCGAGGATGGTGGCGAAGGCGGTGACGAGGAAACGAGTCAGGGTGCGGGGGTGACGAAGCATATGGGTCTCCATGGTTGAGCCTGGGTTGAGCATGTTCTGGCCTGCGAGTGAACGCACTGTGAGCCCGGTCGGGGTTCGCGCGGCGATTGCGTTCAGGCTGCGGCGGTTCGCAGGGTATCCTAGCCCAATGCTGCATCTAGCCTCGAAATCTCCCCGCCGCCGTGAATTGTTGACGATGCTTGGTCTCGACTTCGGCATCCTCGACCTGGATCTCCCCGAAATGCCCGCGCCCGACGAGCCACCGGAGGACTACGTGCGGCGGGTCGCGCGCGAGAAGGCCGGTGCCGGCCTGCTGCGCGTCATCGGTCAGCCAGAAACCGGTCAGCCCGAAGCCGTTGTGCTGGGCGCCGATACCGAAGTGGTGCTCGATGGGCGAATCTTCGGGAAACCCGTCGATGTCGACGACGCGGCGTCCATGTTGCGCGCGCTGTCCGCGCGAACGCACGCAGTGATCTCGGCGATTTCGATGGTATCGGCCGGCCGCGAGCTGCACGCGGTGTCGGTGTCGCAAGTGACCTTCGCGCCGATGAACGAAGACGACATCGCCGCGTATCTCGCCACCGGTGAATGGGACGGCAAGGCCGGCGCCTATGCCATCCAGGGGATGGCGCAGTGTTTCATCTCCAATCTTGCCGGCAGCTATACGGGCGTGATGGGCTTGCCGCTGTACGAAACCTCGAATCTCCTGCGTGAGTTCGGATTGTTCCCCGCGCCTCTGACCCGCATCGTCAAGGAGTGCGCACCGTGAGCGAAGAGATCCTGGTCAACGTCACCCCGCGCGAAACCCGGGTCGCGGTGGTCGAGAACGGCATGCTGCAGGAACTGCACATCGAGCGCGGCTGGCGTCGCGGTGTGGTCGGCAATATCTACAAGGGCAAAGTGCAGCGGGTGATGCCGGGAATGCAGGCTGCGTTCGTCGACATCGGTCTGGATCGCGCCGCATTCCTGCATGCCAACGACATCTTCCGCGCCAGCATCGCCCCGGCGATCGACGCGGCCCTGGGCAATGCCATCGAAAGCGCGCTGGACGGCGAAAGCGATATCGCCGTGGCGGTCGCTGCTCCGGCCGCGGCGCCGGTCGGCGTGCCTTCGATCACCGAACTGCTGCGCGACGGGCAGGAAATCGTCGTCCAGGTGGTGAAGGATCCGATCGGCGGCAAAGGCGCGCGCCTCACCACCCAGATCAGCATCCCGTCGCGCTATCTCGTGCTGTTGCCGCAGTCCAAGGTCATCGGCGTGTCTTCGCGCATCGAGGACGACGCCGAGCGCCAGCGCCTCAAGGCGCTTGTCTCGGGTCAGGATCACAGCGCCGGCCACGGCGGCTACCAGAACGGCCAAAGTTCGCCCGGTTACATCGTGCGCACCAATGCCGAGGGCCAGCCGGCGGAAGCCCTGGCCGAGGATGTGGCCTATCTCGGCCGGGTCTGGGCGCTGATCGAACAGAACGTGCGCACCACGGTCGTCGGCGGCTGCGTCTACGAGGATCTCAGCCTACCGATGCGCGCGGTGCGCGATCTGATCCGCCGCGACGTGGAGAAGGTGAAAGTCGATTCGCGCGAAACCTGCGACCGTCTGCGCACGTTCGCCGCGCAGTACATGCCGGGCCTCGCCGAGAAGATCGAGCATTACACCGGCGCGCGGCCGGTGTTCGATCTCTACGGCGTGGAGGACGAGATCCAGCGCGCGCTGGAGAAAGAGGTGCCGCTGAAGTCCGGCGGTTATCTGGTCATCGACCAGACCGAGGCGATGACCACGATCGACGTCAACACCGGTTCCTTCCTCGGTCAGCGCAATCTCGAAGAAACCGTCTACCGCACCAATCTGGAAGCGGCGCAGTCGGTGGCGCGTCAACTGCGCCTGCGCAATCTGGGCGGCATCATCATCATCGATTTCATCGACATGATCGATCCCGAACATCGCCGCCAGGTGCTTCGTACGCTTGAAAAATCGCTGGCGCGCGATCACGCCAAGACCACGGTCTACGATTTTTCGCCGCTGGGTCTGGTGGAAATGACCCGCAAGCGCACCATCGAGAGTCTGCAGCGCCAGCTCAGCGAACCGTGCCATGAATGCGGCGGCCGCGGCACGCTGAAGACCGCCGAAACGGTCACCTACGAAATCTTCCGCGAGATCACCCGCGCGGTGCGCCAGTTCGAAGCCGCGCGGCTGCTGGTGATCGCATCGCCCAAAGTGGTCGCGCGCATCACCGATGAGGAGTCGCCTGCGGTCGCCGAGCTCGAGGAGTTCCTCGGCAAATCGATCCGCTTCCAGGCGGATGGGCAGTACACGCAGGAGCAGTTCGATGTGGTTCTGCTCTGACCGCCCGATGACGTTCGGCGGAGCGCTGGGCTGATGCCCTCTTCGCTGCGTCGCCGTCTGCGTCTGGCGCGTCGCGGGCTGTGGTACGTCACTGCGGTGTCGCTGGTGATGCTGGCGCTGGTCGCGGGCATCGTCAGCCAACTGTTGCCGTTGGCCGAACGCCATCCGGACCGGATCGCCGAATGGCTCAGCGCACGCGCCGGTCGGCCAGTGGGTTTCGACAAGGTCGAGACCGCGTGGACGCGGCGCGGCCCGCTGTTGCGCCTCGATGGCCTGCGCGTGGGCAAGGGCAAGGATGCGGTTGCGATCGGCGCCGCAGAAATACTGGTGTCGCAATACGCCGGGCTGTTGCCGGGACGCTCGTTCACCGAACTGCGCGTGCGCAATCTGGCGCTTACTCTGGAGCGCAGCGACGACGGTCGCTGGCAGGTGCGCGGTCTGCCGGGCCAGGCGCAGGGCGGCGACCCGCTCGGCGCGTTGGAAGGCCTCGGCGAGCTGCAGGTGATCGATGCGCGCCTCGGAATCGCGGCGCCTTCGCTGAAGATCGACACCACCATTCCCGAAGTGGACGTGCGCCTGCAGGTCAGCGGCAATCGTGTGCGCAGCGGTTTGCGCGCCCGCATCCGCCCGGGCGCATCGCCGGTCGATGTGGTGCTGGATTTCGATCGCGACACCGGCAATGGCCGACTGTATGCCGCCGCCAAAGACGCCGATCTATCGGCGTGGTCGCCGCTGCTGCGGGTCGCCGGCGTGACCATCGCCGCTGGGCGCGGTCGTGCCGAACTGTGGGCGACGCTCCGCAAGGGCAAGGTGATCGCGATCAGCGTCGACGGCGATCTCAAAGGCGTGCGTCTGCGCGGCGCGCCGTTCCAGGATGGCAGGCCGGTGGCAACGGTCTCGGCTTCGGCGCCGGTCGCCACGGTATCCACCTCGGCGTCGCCCACAGTGGCGACTGCGGGCGCAACGGCGCCCACCGCCGAGTTCGCGCGGCTGCAGGCCGTTGCGCACTGGCATGCCGATGCCGAAGGCTGGCGGCTGGATGCATCGAGCATGCAGGTCCATGCCGAGGCCGGCAGCCGGCCGCAGGTGCTTGATGGTCTGGTGCTGGCCGGAGGTCGGCGCTACGGACTGCGCGCCGAGCGTATCGATGCCGGTCCGCTGTTTTCGGTGATCGCGCTCAGCGACCGGCTCGACCCCGCAATGCGGCGCTGGCTGGCATCGGCGAAGCCCGGCGCAGTGCTCGAAGGCGTGCGCGTGGGCGGGCTGCGCGGCGGCGCGATGAAGGCGCAGGCCACCGTGCGCGACCTGCAGTTCGGGCCTGTCGGCACCGCGCCCGGCATTCGCGGATTGAGCGGCGATCTGCGCGGCGATTTCGACGGTCTGGCCTTCAGCTTCGATCCCAAGGCGACGATGCGCTTCGACTGGCCGCGCGGCTTCGGTACGCCCCATGCGGTCGGCCTGCGCGGCGACGCCGTGGCATGGCGCGAGGGCGACGGCTGGCGCGTGGAAACGCCCGCGCTGCGCATCGATGGCGAGGGCTACGGCGCCGATGTGCGCGGCGGCCTGTGGTTCGAGGGCGACGGGACCCGGCCGCGCATCGATATCGCCGCCGGCCTCGACGATGCCGCCGCGCCCACCGCGAAACGCTTCTGGACGCGACACACGATGTCGCAGGCGCTGATCGACTGGCTGGACACGGCATTGATCGCCGGACAGGTGCGCAACGGTCGTGCGGTGATTTCCGGCGATCTCGACGACTGGCCGTTCAAGCCGGTCGCGGGCGCGCCGCCGAAGGGCGTATTCGACGCCCGCGCCACGCTGCAGGACATGCGAGTCAAGTTCAATCCCGACTGGCCGGCGACGGCGGACATGGACGCCGAGATCGCGTTCGTCGCCAATGGTTTCTCGGTCGGCGGCAAAGCGGTGCTCGCCCAGGTCGGAATCGGCCGATTCGATGCCGGTATCGCCGATTTCAGCCAGGGCGCGCTGAAGATCGATGCGCGCGCCGACGCCGATGCCGCGAAGCTGCTGGATCTGCTGAGGCAGAGCCCGCTGCGCAGAGATCACGGCGGCATTCTCGCCACGCTGGGCGCCAGCGGCCCGGCAGCGGTCGATTTCGGGCTTGATTTCCCGCTGCATCATGGCCCGACGCAGAGGCCGCAGATCGACGGCACCATCGATCTGCGCGGTGTGCGCCTGTCGGAATCGGAATGGAAGCTGGCGTTCGCCGGCATCAGCGGTCGTGCGCGATACGATCAGGATGGTTTCAGTGCGAATGGTCTGCGTGCGCAGTACGACCGACAGGAAGGGCGGCTGTCGCTGCGTGCAGGTCCGGGTCACGTGCGCGACGCGCGCCAGGGATTCGAGGCCGAGCTGGAAGCCTCGATGACCACCGACGATCTGCTCGATCGCAGCAGCGATCTGGCCTGGCTGAAACCGTATGTGCGCGGCCGTTCGCGCTGGACTGCGGGCATCGCGATTCCCTCGGCCGGGGCGCAGAGCGCGCCGAAGGCAGCGGCATCGACGAGAGCCGCACCGACCAGAGCGGCATCGACTGCAGTGTCGACATCCAAAGCAGTGGCTGCGGCGCAGATCACGCGACTGCAGCTGCGCTCCGATCTCATCGGCACCGCATTCGATCTGCCGGCTCCGATGGACAAGGTCGCCGCCACCGCTCTGCCGACGACCATCGATCTGCAACTGCCGTTGGGCAAGGGCGAGATCGCCATCGCGTTCGGCCAGCGGTTCGCATTGCGCGCGAAACAGACGCAGGGGCAGACGGGCATCCGCGCCGCGTTCGGCACCGACAGGATCGCCGAAGCGCCGCCGCCGTCGGGATTGATCCTCGGCGGCCGCGCCACGACGCTCGATGCCATCGGCTGGGTCGCGTTGACCCGCGGCGATGGCGGCGGCCGCATGGCGGTACGCCGCGTCGACGCCAGCGCCGAACGCCTGCTGCTGCTCGGCGGCGTGTTTCCGGATACGAAACTGCAGATCATGCCGGCCAATGCAGGGCTGGCCAGTGGTGGACTTGGCGTGCAACTCGATGGCCCCGCGCTTGCCGGCGCACTGCTGGTGCCCGACAGCGGCGGCGGTACCATCGCCGGTCGCCTGCAGCGACTGCACTGGCGCAGCGCCGGATCGCCGGTATCGGCGCCCACCGGCAGCAGCTCTGCCGGCAACGGTAACGGCAACGGAGAGTTCGATCCCGCGAAGATCCCCGCGCTCAATCTGCGCATCGACGATCTGCGCATCGCTGACGCGGCGCTCGGCGAGAGCCTGTTCCGGTCGCGCGCCACCGCGACCGGCATGGAGATCCTGCAACTGCAGACGCGGGCGCCCAAACGGCGGGTCGATCTCAGCGGCGACTGGAGCGGCCGCGGCGTGGCGGCGCGAACGCGGCTTTCGGCGATCCTGGCCAGCGACGATTTCGGCGCCTTGCTGAATGATCTGGGCGTTGGCGGCCGGCTCGACGGCGGCAAGGGCGAAGCGCGTTTCGATGCCGCGTGGGCCGGCAGCCCGATGGCGTTCCAGATGTCCACGCTGGATGGCACGCTCCAGCTCGACGTCAAGGACGGTCGGCTGGTGGAAGTGGAGCCCGGCGGCACCGGACGGGTGCTGGGTCTACTGAGCATCGCCCAGCTGCCGCGACGGCTGACGCTGGATTTCCGCGATTTCTTTTCGAAGGGCTTCGCGTTCAACAAGCTCGCCGGCACCGTGCGTTTCGGCGGCGGCAGCGCGCGCAGCGACGATCTGGCCATCGATGGCCCGGCGGCGCGGATCAATATCCGCGGTGCGGCGAATCTGCGTGCGCAGACGTTCGATCAGACCATCGAGGTGCTGCCCAAAGCCGGCAACCTGCTGACGGCCGTGGGCGCGATCGCCGGCGGTCCGGTGGGGGCGGCGGTCGGCGCGGTCGCGAACGCGGTCCTGCAGAAACCGCTCGGTCAGGCGGCCGCCAAGAACTATCGCGTGACCGGCCCGTGGAAAGATCCGAAGGTCGAAGTGGTCGAACGATCCACCCCCTCTGCGCGTGGCGCATCCAGTGCCGGCAGCGCCCGGCCTTGATCGCGTCCGCCTCCGCCACCATCACTGTCCCGCCCACCACGCTTCCTTCAACGCACCCTCCCGGAACCCTCATGCCCGAACTGCTGCAACTCTCCGAATCGCGTCTGCTTGCGCCCGCCGGGCTGGACCACGCCGGTCTCGAACGCGCCTTCGGCCTGCTGCTGGGGCCCGGTATCGACTTCGGCGACCTGTATTTCCAGCATTCCCGCCGCGAGAGTTGGACCATCGAGGACGGCATCGTCAAGGATGGCGTGCACTCGATCGACCAGGGCGTGGGCGTCCGCGCGATTTCCGGCGAAAAGACCGGCTTCGCGTATTCCGACGAAATCGAATCCGACGCGCTGCTCATCGCCGCGCGCTCGGCCCGCGCCATCGCCCGAGACGGCGATAGCCGCACGCCGCCGTCGCTGGTCGCCAGCCGCGGACACATGCCGACCGCGCTGTATTCCCCCATCGATCCGATCGACGCCTGTACCAACGTCGACAAACTCGAGGCGATGCGTCGCGTCGATCGCATGCTGCGCGCCGCCGATCCGCGCGTGCAGCAGGTGGTGGTCTCGATGAGCGCGGCGCTCGACACCATTTTCGTCGCCCGCAGCGATGGCGTCGTCGCCGGCGACATCCGGCCGCTGGTGCGCATGAATGTGCAGGTCATCGTCGAACAGAACGGCCGCCGCGAATCGGGCAGTGCCGGTTTCGGCGGGCGCCATTCCTACGAGGAACTGTTCGGCGGCGACAAGCCCGAGCGCTTCGCGCGCGAAGCGCTTCGCCAGGCGTTGGTGAATCTGGAGGCGATCGACGCACCGGCCGGGATGATGCCGGTGGTGCTGGGCAGCGGTTGGCCGGGCGTGCTGCTGCACGAAGCGGTCGGCCACGGCCTGGAGGGCGATTTCAACCGCAAGGGCACCTCGACCTATGCGGGGCGCATGGGCCAGCGCGTGGCGTCGCCGGGAGTGACCATCGTCGACGATGGCACCCTGCCGGGCCGTCGCGGTTCGCTGAACGTCGACGACGAAGGTACGCCGACGCAGTGCACGACGCTGATCGAGGACGGCGTGTTGACCGGCTACATGCAGGACACCCTCAACGCGCGCCTGATGGGGATGCCCGCCACCGGCAACGGCCGTCGCGAATCGTTCGCGCACCTGGTGATGCCGCGGATGACCAACACCTACATGCTCGCCGGTCAGGATGCGCCCGAGGACATGATCCGCTCGGTCAAGCGCGGCCTGTACGCAGTGAACTTCGGCGGCGGCCAGGTCGACATCACCAGCGGCAAGTACGTGTTCTCGGCGACCGAGGCC
>JBIITV010000080.1:0-20218 GCA_044340325.1 Lysobacteraceae bacterium | reverse complement strand
TTCGCAGTGGGTCAATCCGGGCCCTTGCGGCAGCCGGTTGCGCACACGCTGGATGCCGTCCTTGATGGTGGCATCGATCTGATCCTGCACGGCACCATCGCCTGCCCAGCCGGTCGCCATGATCGTCTCCGAAACATCAACAGGAATATCCGTGCAAACGCAGCCGGACGATAGCGCCGGCCAGCCTGCGCAGCATGACTGCAGGGATCACTCCTTGTCGAAGTTGATCCGCACGTCCTTCACGGTGCTGGAGAGCAGCACCACCGACACCTGCGGCCTGAACAGGCGGCGCTTCACCAGCACGTCCTCGCCGTCGTCCAGTTCCGCATCGACCCAGCGACCAGCCTGACGATCGATCGCGGTCTTCACTTTGCGTGCGACCCGGTTCTCGCCGTCGTTGCGTTCGATCGCGACCCGCACCTGCACCGCTTCGCGACCGTGCGGTACGATCTCGAACACCATGTCTCCAGCGGATTCGGCCGCGCCGCTGAATTCAAGCCGCCATTTGTTGGATTCGGAGGCGAAGGCCGGATGACTGGCGCCGATGGCCATCAACAAGGCGGCACATGAATGGAAAACACGCATCGTGGGACTCTCTTGAGATACGCGATGAGGAGGGCATCGCAGACGGCTGCGATCATAGCTGGATCTGCACAACACTCATTCCGCAGCAGCGTCATGGTCATGCGGCGGTCAGTGCGCGGGAAACGCCGCATGTCGATTCCGGCGCTTCCCGTCCGTCTCAACACCATACCCGGTCGATTCAGGAACACACCATGTCCCTTCAGCTGTATGCGCACCCATTTTCATCCTATTCGCAGAAGGTGTTGATCGCGCTATACGAGAACGATACGCCCTTCGAATTCCGCATTCTGGACGGCGAAGACAGTCCGAACACGCGCAGATTCGCATCGCTATGGCCGATCCGTCGCTTTCCTGTACTGCTGGACGGCACGCGAATGGTGATCGAGGCCAGCAGCATCGTCGAATACCTCGGCCTGCGCTTCCCCGGGCCGGTGCGTCTGATCCCTGAAGACGCCGAGGCCGCGCTGGAGGTGCGCATGCTTGACCGTTTCTTCGACAACTATGTCTCCACGCCGCAGCAGAAAATCGTTTTCGACAGCCTGCGGCCGGAGCCCGTGCGCGACGCGCATGGCGTCGCGGAAGCGCGTGCGATGCTGGAAACGGCCTACGCATGGCTCGATACACGTATGCACGACAGGCAATGGGCGGTGGGCGGACATTTCAGCCTGGCGGACTGCGGCGCAGCGCCGTTCCTGTTCTACGCCGACTGGACCCACGCCATCGATGCATCGTTCGCGAACCTCCACGCGTATCGCAAGCGCCTGCTCGCACGCCCCTCGGTGGTCCGCGCCGTCGACGAAGCGCGTCCTTATCGCGCCTATTTCCCGCTGGGTGCGCCCGATCGCGACTGAATCCGCAGGACGCTCAAGCGGCAGCCATCCGCACCCGCGGCGTCAGCGCCACGTTCAGGCTGTCGCTCATCAGCTGCAGCTCGGTGTCCTGGATCATCGCGGTCAGGCGCATGCCCCGCTGCAGATGGCCGACGATCTCGTCGATCGCCTTCGGATCGAGGTCGATCACGGTGAGATTGTCGAAGCGCGACAGGCCGGCCGAGATCTTGCTCCACCAGACATCCGACGCGTGTCCACCGTAGTTCACCACCACCACCTGCCCGGCGCGCGCGCAGGCCTTGCGGATGCGGCTTTCGTCCGGATGTCCCAGGTCGATCCAGCGCTGGATATCGCCGACGTAGTCGCGCTGCCAAAGATCCGGTTCGCTGTCGTCGCTCAGCCCGCGGCCGAATTCCAGGCGCTCGTCCGCGTACAGCGCGAACGCCAGCAGCCGCACCATCAGCCGCACATCGGTTTCGGACGGATGCTGCGCCAGAGTCAGGTTGTGCTGGGCGTAGTAATGCCGGTCCATGTCGCTGACCTGCAGTTCGACCTTGACCACGGTGGATTTGGGCGACATGCCGGGGCCTGACGGGAAAGAGCGGCGATTGTAGGCCCTTCGCCCGGCCAAGGCGGGGCTTTGCTACGCTTCAGCGATGTCCGCACCGCTCCAGACGCGTCGCCTCGACGCCAACCGCCCCGACGATATCGACGACGCCGTGCGCCTGCTGCGCGCGGGTCGCTTGGTTGCCGTACCGACCGAAACCGTCTACGGGCTGGCCGCCGACGCATCGAATGCCGAGGCCGTGCGGGCGATTTTCGCTGCGAAACAGCGTCCGTCGAATCATCCGCTGATCGTGCATCTCAGCGGGTCGGACCAGTTGCCGCGCTGGGCCCGCAACATTCCCGACACCGCCCGGCAGTTGGCCGAAGCGTTCTGGCCCGGACCGCTCACCCTGCTGCTGCACAAGGCCGACAGTGTGCCAACGGAAGTCACCGGTGGACGCCCGACGATCGGCCTGCGCGTGCCTGCGCATCCGGTGCTGCTGCGGATCCTCGAGACCCTGGATGGCGGACTCGCCGCGCCTTCGGCCAACCCCTACAGGCGGCTGAGCCCGACCACGGCCGACCAGGTCATGGGCGGCCTCGACGGTCGCATCGATGCCGTGCTCGACGGTGGGCCGTGCGCGATAGGACTTGAATCGACCATCGTCGATCTCACCGGCGAAACGCCACGGATCCTGCGCGCCGGGCCGATCACCCGCCGGCAACTGGAGGACGCACTCGGCAGGCCTGTGGAATTTCCGCTGGAACACGATGCAGCCGTGCCCGGCAACGTCGCCGTGCACTATCAGCCGCGCACGCCGCTGTATCTGATCGATGACCAGGAACTGCGCGAACGGCTCCAGCGATTGCCCGCCGATGCGCGCATCGCCGTCGCCCATCGCAGCGCGGATTTGCCGGCGTCGTCGGGCGTGCTGCGCGCGCTGCGCCTGCCGGCCGACAAAGCGGGTTTCGCGCGCGCGCTGTACGACGCGCTGCATACGCTCGACGCCGCGGGCGCGGACGCGATCTGGCTGGAACGCCCACCCGAACATGAAGACTGGCGCGACGTGCACGACCGGCTGTCGCGCGCGGCGAGCGTCGACCTCGGCGAAGTCGACCCCGGCGAATGGGCGTGACGCCTCAGCGCGCGAGCGCGCTGAGCACGGCGTAATGCGGCATCATCCGCGACGGCGCACCCGGATCCGGCGGCTTGCGCAGACGTTTGCGCAGGTTGGCGTCGACGCGCTGACGCAGCGGGATGTCGGGTTCGAATCCAGCCGGTGTCTGCCTTGCGCGCATCTCGCGCAGCATCGCAGCCGACGTCATCCGCTTGCCGGTGATGCGCGGCACATTCGCCAGCGACACCGCGACGACATCGGTGCGGTTGTCGTCTTCTCCGCTGTTGGTGCGCGCGTAGAACGGCATGAACTCGTCGCCAAGGCTGACCAGCGCCTGGTAATCGCCCACGAATAATCCACGCGCGAACGGCGCTGTGCCCAGATCGAACGGTGCGCCGATCCGCAGGTCGCGCCAGGTCGCGCCTCCGTCGGTCGAACGCGCGAGCCAGCTGTCGATCAACAGCGGCGCTGCGGCGGTGTCGCTACGCAAATCCGAATAGGTGACGCCGACGGTGCCGTCGGGCGCGACATGGATGTTCGGCGTGAACGCGGGCACATTCGGCGCGCCGTTGATCCGCGTCGGCGTAGACCAGCTCAGACCTCCGTCGCTGGAGCGCGACATCGCGATGCCGTCGTAGGCACCGCCGCTGAAACGCGAGTCCTGCCACGCGACATAAACCGTGCCCTCCGGCGCAACCGCGATCGATGGAATGATCGACCCATCACGCACCGAAAGCCCCGTGGCCGCGTCGCGCGTGCCGACACCGAGCATGTCGGCGATGTACACCGGCGCCGACCACGTGCTGCCGCGATCGAATGAACGGATCACCGCAACGCGCGAGCGCTGCAACCCCCCGACCGGGCTGTCGATCTGCGAGAACATATTCAGCAAGATGCCGCCCGGCAGCACGACGACGATATTGCCGATGGTCTGGCTGCGCGTGCCCGGATCGTAGATCGCCCGCGCCGGCTCCCAGCTGGCGCCGTTGTTGGTGCTGCGCGCGAGATAGGCGGGGCCGGTATTGTTGGAAGAAATCAGACGGTCCCACACAGCGTAGACGTAGTTGGCGTCGAACGGATCGGCGGTGATCGCATTCTTGTCGTTGAACGCGGCCGCACCGTCGAGGACCAGCGTCGCGGCATTGGTCCAGGTGCGGCCGTTGTCGAAAGAACGGCTGGCCAGCATCGTATTCACATCGCCCCGCGTGGACAGCGACATCGCATGAACCACCCCGTTTGGCGAATACGACACCCACGGATCGGACGCACGTTCGTAATCGCCGCCGTTCATCACCGTTCCGCCGCCGCAGCGCGAGAACGGCAGCGCGCGACGCGTCCAGTTGCGGCCACCGTCCAGCGAGGTCGCCGCGACCAGCGCGCGCGCCGAACCGTTCGACCAACGATCCTGCTGCCAAGCGCCGACTAGGATATTCGGATTGGCAGGATGCGCCGCCAGCGATGGTTCGACTTCCGCGCCGATGTAGACCGTGCCGCCGACAAGCGGACCATCGCAGCCGGGAGACAACGGCGAACGGCCCGATGCGACATACGACTGCGGTTCGGCCAGAACCGCCGGCTGCGGACCGCCGGTGATCCGCAGTTTTTCACCGGCTGTGAGCGCACGGGGCGCGGCCGGAGATGCGAAAGACGATGGCTGCGAAACGCGATCCGCCGATGGCCCGCATGCGGACAACGCGAGCGCCATTGCGAGCACGAAACCGGAATACCGAACAGGATGCGGGATACGATCCGTGGCTAGGCATTGAGTGCGCATGGTCGATTCCTGTTCACGAGATGGTCGAGATTGCCCGCTGGGATCACCGTTGATATTGCCAGGGCATCCTGTCAACGCCGAACGCCTGGAACAGCGAGCGCATCGCAAGCATAGAACAGATGCGTTGTCCGGATTTGGCGGCTCGCGCCGCATCGCCACGGCGCCTCAGCGACAACTGTGGGCAGATCGCCAACGCACGCCCGTGTTGGTCAACCGGGAATCGACCGCGCGAAAGTTGGCCATCCGCTTGGATGATGCGCTTCGACAAGCCCGAACCGATGCGCACAAGGCGACCCGGGGCGAATCATGCGCGCGCGCCGATACCGGGCATCCCCGCACTCACGTTCGGATACGCAGCGGCCAGCACGCGGTCGTTCTCGGCGCGTTCGACGGCGGCGACACTGCTCTGCGCCGGGATCTCCTTGGCTTGCGCGATGTTCACCGGGACATTGTCCATCGGCTCACGGCCAAAGCCATGCGGCGCGCGGGTGCCGACCAGGTTGCCGTTGTAGACGCCCATCTGATCGACGCCGGGCGCGAATGCGCGGTAGGTCGCCGCCAGCACGTTATTGCGCTCCTCGGTATTGAGCCCTTTGCCGGCACCGCTCTCGTCGAATGTTCGCGTGATCTGCTGCATCAGCGGGTTGTTCGGCAGCTGTACCTCGCCGGTGCGGTCGAGCTCTTCGGCGCGCTCCGGTCTGGGCTGCGGGCGCAGCGATTCGGTCATCGGCGCTGTGGGTAGGGGAACATCCGCCCGCTCCGGCACCAAGCCTTCCGGTCTGGGTTGCGGGCGCGGGGATTCGGGCGGCGGCGACGTGGATTCGCTCGGCGTAACCGCGCTTTCCAGAGCCTCTGGCGTAACCGTGCCCTGTGGGACAGTCGGCGTGATCGTGCTTTCCGGGGCATCAAGTCGCCCCGGCAACAATTCTTCCGGCCTTGGCTGCGGCAGCAGCGACCGCGCTAGTCCTGTTTCCGTGGTCTCGGTGAGAACGTACTGCCACTTGGTCTGATCGGTGCCTCCCTGCATCGCAGTCAAGAATGCGTCGTAATCCTCGTAGCGGATGGTCTGGCAGCCGGCCGAGTCGGTACTGTTCGGTGAACCCCGGTGGATCTTGAACGTAGCGTTGAGATTGTCCACGCCGTTCACATCTGCGGTATCGAAACGCCCGTCTGCGTTGGTGTCCCGCTGCACGCCTTCCGGCAGAGCAGCGACCGCTTCCCGCGAAGCCCTGAACGCATCTTCCTGTATTCCACTTGGATTTTCTTTGGTGACAGTGCCAGGACGCGTATGTGTAGCGTCGTCCATTTCGATCGTCCCTTCGGCAAGCCGACCCAAGTCAAGCTCACTGTCGCCGTCGACGTCATGGCCATTTACTTTCCGCGGCTTATTGACACTTTCATAGCCTTCCGACGCGTCCAGCGGTGGCACATACCCATCTGCATCCCCATATCGTTCTGCATCCGTGGATTCCGCAAACTTTCTTTCCCCTTCCACCGCCCCGGCATGATGATCGTACTGAGCCGTGGGTTCGGTGGTGGCATGATGGAACTCCCACACCTGCGATTCTGTGCCGTCTTCTGAATTACCACGCTCACCCAGCACCACGATCCGATCATCGTAGACACCGGTGCCGCGCTGCGATTCGTCGATCGCGGTGGTGGCCGGGTCGTCGGTCGCGATCACTCCGGGATCGTCCGCGCTCATCGAATCGAACGTGGAGTTTTCCTGGCGCAAACCGAGGGCTACTCGCTCACCGGCAGCTAACGAGTCGCGTGCATCATCGTTGCCGCGGGTTTCAACGACACTGGCGTACACGTCGTAGCGCTGCGTGGCGGTGAGCGCAGCCGTCTCGATTTCATCTGGAAACCTGGGCGGTCCGCCAGCGTTGCCGAGGCGGCCGATACTTTCATGAACCAGCGCGGCGTCGGGGTCGGCCAACGGGTCCATGCTGCGGATGACATCCGCCTGCAGACGGCTGATCGCGTCGCTGCCGCGGTGGGACACCATGCGGTCCAGCGACTCCTGCACCACCAGCGGCTGGTCCTGACGCTGCTGCTCCAGTAAACGCATCGCATCTGCAGCACGGTTGGCGTTGAGCAGTGCCACCACTTCGTTGGCGCTGGCGCTGATATCGAATTCGGATCCTGCCACGGGCGTGTCTCCAGCGATCAAAGGCTCAAGGATTGGGTTCGGATGCAAGGATGAAGGGGTCCGGGTCGCCCGGATAGCAGCTGTCCGCACTGGATGGTATACGTCGATCGGTTTGGCAGGGCCACAGCGCACGCTGCACTTTGTCGCGCAGTTCGAAGCGTTTGCCGTCCCAGACCAGGAAGCCGAAATGCGCGGTATGCACCCGGTCGCCCGAGTAGCCGCCGGAGAGTGCGCGCGGATGCGAACGCGGCAGGCCACCGCCATCGCGGAGTTCAAGGTACAGCCGGATCACCGGCACTTCGGGCAGCCGGCTCAAGTCGGCGGTGGCACCGCGACTGCGCCCCAGCTCATCGTGCGTCGAGTAACGTTCGCCGGCAGGCAGATTCAACACCGGATCTTCGGGGAACACGCTGTCGGTAACATTGCGCGCACGCCCATCAAGCCCGATCCGGTATGCGGAGAATCCGAAGCGCTGCGTTCGGACGGAGTGCAACTGGTAGATGCCGACGTCCTCGTTATGACGACAGAAGTCGGGACCGACGCGATCGCGCGGCCCCATCCAACCCAGCACTGCCGCGCAGTCGGGAACATCGCCGCTCGATGAAAACAGGTAGACGGTGTGCTTGGGAGAGGTGCCGGGAAAGGTCGCAACGCGCGCGCTGTAGTGCATGCCGTCGACATGCAGCTTCATATAAGCGTAACGATCGGGACGAGAGCCGGAGTTTCGACTGTACACCGACTGCAATAAACGCTCACGGATGCGATAAGGCAAACCGGCTTCGGCGGTATCCAGTGCGAGCAGAAACCGCGAGACGGACTGCGGTGCGTGGTCTGCTTGTGGTGTCTCCGTCGGCAACGCGGTGTTTGCGGCGCAAGCCGATGCAAGCAGGAGCATAGCGCCCAGCGCTATGTATGACGTCCGGGTAGGCAAAGAAACGGCATGCAGCGTACGTCTAAACATGATCAGGGGGCCTTGTGCATGGCAAGTGGCGCCCCTTTCGCCATCCTTCCGCCGCAGGCTAACAGCCGGCGCAGGCCGGGTCAACGCGCGTGAACGCGAGCAAACCCCGTGCTCGGCACGGCAATCCAGCTCGACACATCACAGCAGTCGCAGTCGACAGGGCACGCATGCAAAAAGCACGCACGGCAGAGACGACGGTGACAGTCAGGCGGCCTGCACCGAGTCAGCATCGGGCCCGGCGTCGGGTTACAGTCCCGCGCATGATCGAACCCGTCCAGCCCCGCACATGGCGAATCACCTTCACTTCCGCATGGCTGTCGCTGATGATCGGTCTGCTGGCAGGCTGCGACACCGGCCCGCCGCCGCCGACACCCGAACAGGTCCGCGCGCAACTCAAACGCCTGATGCCGGCCTCGGTCAGCGATCGCAACGGATGGGCCGCCGACATCCAGGCCGCGTTCGCGGCGCTGGAGATCGAGCCTTCCGCGCAGAACCTGTGCTCGGCGCTGGCGATCACCGAACAGGAATCCACCTTCACCGCCAATCCGGCTGTCCCGGGCCTTGGCAAGATCGCGCGTGGCGAGATCGAACGGCGCGCGGCGCGTTACAAGATCCCCGCGTTCGCGGTGCGCGCAGCGCTACGGATGCATTCGCCCAACGGCGAAACCTGGGAGACGCGTATCGCCCGGGTACGCACCGAGAAGGAACTCAGCGACCTGTTCGAAGAGATGATTGCGCGGGTGCCGATGGGCAAGCGCCTGCTCGCGCGCGCCAACCCGGTGCGCACCGGCGGGCCGATGCAGGTCAGCATCGCGTTCGCCGAAGCGCATGCGAAAGAACGCCCGTACCCTTACACCGTCGACGGTTCGATCCGCCATGAAGTCTTCACCCGCCGCGGCGGGATGTATTTCGGCATCGCCCATCTGCTGGGTTATCCGGCGTCGTACGACAAGCCGCTGTTCCGCTTCGCCGATTTCAACGCCGGCCGCTATGCCAGCCGCAATGCCGCGTTCCAGAATGCGGTCGCGGTGGCGACCGGCATTCCGCTGGACCTTGACGGCGATCTTGTGCGCTACAGGAAAGACGAGAACGGCAGCAAGGCCAGCGCGACCGAATCGGCCGTAGCGACCATGGCCGACTCGCTCGGTATGAGCCCCGGCGAGATCCGCCGGGCATTGTCGGACGCGCATCGCAGCCGCTTCGAAAACAGCGATCTGTACAGCCGCGTGTTCGCGATCGCCGACAAGCGCAACGGCCGGCCGCTGCCGCGCGCGACGCTGCCGAGGATCCGCCTGCACAGCCCGAAGATCACCCGCAAACTGACCACCGAATGGTTCGCGACGCGGGTCAATCAGCGCTACCAGCGCTGCATGAAGAAAGCGAAATAACGCGCTCAGTCGCGTTCGGCGGCTTCTTCGCGGCCCTGCTGGCGGATGATCGCTTCCTGACGCGCATCTTCGATCGACAGCTGGACCGAACGCACATCGGCGCGGCGGGTGTCGAACTTGAATCGACCGGTCAGCACAGTATCGGGACGCAGGTCGCCCTTTTCGTACAGCGCCCACATCTCTTCGCCGTAGTGAGTGTCGGCCAGCTCAGGTGCGAAACGGCTCAGCGTATCGCGCAGGTTGTGCACGTCGCGCAACAGCATCTTGCGCGCCTCGTTGTTGCCGGCGGCGCTGACCACCTGCGGGAAATCGATGATCACCGGGCCGTCGGGCGTCGCCAGCACGTTGTATTCGGACAGATCGCCGTGGATCAGGCCGACGCAGAGCATGCGCACGACATCGGCGATCAGCCGCGCGTGATAGGCGCGGGCCTCGTCTGCAGTCAGTTCCACTTCGCCCAGACGCGGCGCGCTGTGGCCGTCGGCGTCGGTGACCAGGTCCATCACCAGCACCCCGTGGAAGTAGCCATAGGCCCGCGGCACATGCACGCCGGCCTCGGCCAGCGCGAACAGCGCGTCGACTTCGGCGTGCTTCCAGGCTTCTTCCTGCTCTTTGCGCCCGAACTTGGTGGCCTTGCCGATCGCCCGTGCCTGCCGGCTGCCGCGCACCTTGCGGCCCTCCTGGTACTGCACCCGCGCCTGGAAACTGCGCTGCGCCATGTCCTTGTAGACCTTCGCGCAGCGGATCTCCTCGCCTACCCGGACCACGTAGACCGACGCTTCCTTGCCGCTTTTCAGCGGGCGCAGGACTTCGTCGATCACGCCGTCGTCGATCAAAGGTTGCAGTCCTTTGGGGGTCTTCATTGCATGGTGGGGTTGCTGGAGGGGTGCCCATTGTCGCCGACTTGGCGAATCGGCGCTTGCGGATGCGGTTTGCACGAACGGCTTGGTTCGACAGACACCCGAAATGCGAGCCCTCCCAGAGCATGTCTCTCCATGACCTACATCTCCGGAGTATCGTCCTCGATCGCGCGCATGGCCTCGGCGCTGCTGCGTCTGGATTCTGCAAGCTCTTTTTCGCTCACATGGGGATTATTTGCGCGATGCTGTGCGCGTATCTCGCTGGGAATCACGTCGATCTGCCGCTTGGCCTGCAAGAGCGCGCGGTCGCCCGGTGCAAGCTGACAATTGCGGCTCAGGATTTCCAGATCGTCGCCATTGGTCGCAGCACCGCTCTGCAGATTGACGACCACACCAAGCGTATCGCCCAGAGATTCAAGCTCAAGGCAAATCGCGTCGATGGTCGCATACGATCTCGCATCGTTTCTGGACACGATCACGAACAGGTTGTCGCGATCAATCCATGCCACCGACCGCACACCATCGACCCGCCGAGCTGATTGTCGCGCCGATTCGCGATCCACGCTGCGGGCTGCGTCAGCAAGTTTGATCGACTTGCGGAAATCCTCGTTGATCGCATCCAGATTGGCCCGGACTGCCTCTTGGTCTCCCACCGCAGCGGCGGCGCGGCTGACGGCGATGCGTGCAGCCAGTTCGGCCGGATCCAGCGGTTGCCCTGCCTGCTGTGGCTTACGCTGAACTGGCTCAGCGCTTCGCGTGCAGGCAAGCAACGAACATGTTGCGAACAACACCACTGACAGAATCCGATTCATATTCGCCAATCCTTGCCGCCCCCTGCGGCATTGAACGATTCTACGGTAGGCACAGCAGTTCTACATCGCCCGCGTGCTGTCCTCGACCAACCGCATTGGCTCATCCGCCTTGCGCTGCGGTCCATAGACGACGATGGTCGGCTGAACGACCGAACTTCGACCAGCGTCTGGCGAGGGTTCGCTGGCGGTATCGGCGGTGCGATCGAGCATCGCCCGGATGATCAGCACAAACATGATCGCGAACGCCAGCGCCAGCAGCCACCACAGAAGATTCGCGCGAGGGCGCTGCTGCAACGCATGCGCTGCGACGGGCGTATCGCTCTGCGCCGGCGCATCCTCGGGCAACGGCCCAAGCATCCCGCGCAAGGTCTCGCCATCGATCAGCTTCACATGCCCGTGGCGCTGCGCGGCGTCGATCGCTGCACGGGTGAACTCGCCGCTGCTGACCAGGATCGCGCCGGTCGCGCCCTCGTTGACCATCACGCCCAGCAGTTCATGCACGGCGTTGTGCGGTACCTGTTTCGCGTTCCAGTGCTTGCACTGCACCAGCACGACCTCGGCGTCGCGGCGGATGCGCAGATCGACACCACCATCAAAGCTGGCGTCGCTGCCGCCGGTGCCGCTGTGCTCGACCCACCAGCCGACTTCGCGGTAATACGTCACGAGCAGGCGCTCAAGCTCGGCCCAGTCAATGCGGCTGAGCGCATCGTCATGGCGATGGCTGACATTCCTGAATCCGTGCATCCCGCCCCCTGCGGAATCGTGTTTGTCGATGGATCGGATCGACCTGCGACACCACCATGGTCACATACGAAGACCGGGACAGAAAGCACCTCCGCCCGCAATCGGATTCAGACCCATGGCCGGATTGCATCGCTCGTCGCGTTGTCCGGATTGCGCCCGGAGTTCGGCCTGTCGGCCAATGACGTTCTGTGGCGAATCCTGTGCTCTTCACTATCGGTTTCCGCAAATTTGGAGGCGTCATGATGGCTTCACGCAATTCGAAACGCTCGATCGCGCTGTCCACGCTTATGATCGCTGCAGTTGCGCCGATGCTGGCGCAGACCGCAGCGGCCGCCGATGGCGAACCGGCCATTCGCTGCGCACTGCACGCTTGTATCGTCGCGCACACGACGCAGGACAGCGATGGCGACAACGTCAGCAATGACGACGAGCGCGCGGCCGGAACCGACCCCTTCGATGCGACCAGCACGCCGGGCATGTCGAAGATCCAACAGTTGCTGTCGAGAGGCCTGTTGCCTTCGTTCCAGGAGGGGCGCTCGGTGCTGGTCGTATTGCCGACCCGAGCGCCGAATGGCGCTTCGATCTTTGGCGGCCCGAAGGCGCTGCCCGGACGGAAAAACGTGCTGTCGGGGCTCGGCATCAACCCGGATCAGTTGGGAGGCCTGAGTCTTACCAACGGGCTCGCCATCGCGATCGGCAAAGGGCCCGGGACCGGCGGCAAACCACCGGTGCGCTTCGGCGGCATCGATATGAGCCTGATCAGCGCTGGCAGCGGACCGTCGCAAGCGACGATCGATGTCGCCCTCAACCATTCGCCCAACAAGGGGGAGTGGCCCGTCGACATCGCGGTAGGCAAAACGGGCCAGACCTCATTGGGGAGCAGCCACGGCAACATGCTGGTGACCCGTGACAATGGCAGCGCAGACATGGTCGTCTGGACCAAAGTCGGCAACACCACGTCCGTTCAGGTCACGAGCACTGACGCAAAAGGAAAGCCGAGCGGAGTGACGAACGCGTGGAGCAGTTCGAACACAAGCACAGACAAGGCAGGAAACACGACGGCCAGCTCCAGCAACGCCTGGTCGAGCACTTCGAAGGACGTGTCGAAGGAAGAGACCAGAACCGAAAACGTCACGACATCGGCGGATGGCACCAAAGTCTTCAAGGACACTTCGCAAAGCAACAAGACGACGGATGCCGGCGGCAAGACGACCACCACCAATACGTCGTCCTCGAATTACTACGAAAAAGGCAAATGGGTCGAGGGCACCAAGACGACCGTCACCACAACGTGTTCCTCGGGCAACTGCACCAGTACGGTCACCACACAGGGCGGCTCCACCGAATGCACGGACGACACTTGCACCGGCAATGCAAGCGCCTATGTCGCCCAGGACGACAACTCCTACGATCCATCGGCCGATCTTCGGCGGATGGGCTTCACCACCGCCAAGACCGTGAACATCGCGCTCGCGGTCGCTGGCGGCAACATCACCTATGGCCCGTCGCCGACCGCAGACGCGACGGAACCCGAGGCGGCCTCCACACCGGACGGCCCGCTGGTGATCCATGTCGAGGAGGATCCGACATGGTCGTCGTTCGGCGCGTCCATCGGTACCGGAGACCCGCGCAAGACCAACACGCCCGAACCGCGCTTCGACCCGAACCTGCCGAACCCGCTGCGGGACGGCTTCGAGCTGCCACCGGCCCCCAATTGCAACAAGCCCGGCACCTGCTGAACGCCGCCACCTGCTGAACGCATTTGCGCTGACCAGGATCGCAGCGCAGGGGCTCGCCCTGCGCTGCTTCGGCCCATCGAGCCCTGGTTTGTCGCCCCACACCCGCCCGATTACACTGGGTGTCCCGATTCCGAGGCATCCCCACTTGGCAAAGCCCAATTATTCGTTCGAAAAACGTCAGCGCGAGATCGCGAAGAAGAAGGAAAAGGACGAGAAGGACGCACGCAAGCGCGAGGCGCGCGAGGCGGCCAAACAGGCGTCGGGTTCCGGCGATGACGCGGCGGCGGACGACGGCACTGGGTCGACCGAAACGTCCTGATCTTCCGACGGGCGCGACCGGCATGGCGGTGATCATGAGTCGCCCCGACTGCGCTGTCTTTCTCCATCGTCGCCATGCTTGAATTTCTTCGCTGGTTGACCCACCTGCTGGTCGCTGCGGCTGCCGTGCAAGGCATCGTGATTGCCGCAATGGCCTGGCGGCGGCGCGAGCGCTCCGCGATGGTCTGGTTCGCGCTGCTGATGCTCGCGCTTGGCCTGCTGTCCGCGCTGGACTACGTCGAAGACGGCTCGACTGCCGCAGCGGTCACCTCGGTGGCGTTGTCCTCGGCGCTGTGGATCCCCGCACCGGCCTTGTGGCTTTACCTCAGGCAGGCGCTCGGCCTGGCACCGCTTTCGCGCCCAAGGCAGTGGCTGCACCTGCTTCCGGCGGCGCTGATGACGCCGGTCTGCATGCTCATGGCGTGGCGGCTCTGGCACACCATGCAAGACCCCATCCATCCAACCATTCCTCCCGGTTGGGCCACATGGAACGCTGTATTGATCGCGGGCGCGCTGATCGGCGCGGCCGTCTACTTGACCCTGTCGATGCGCTGGCTGCGGCGACACCGCCTCGCGTTGCGATCGGTCGTCGCCAATGCCGAAGCGCATGAATTGCGATGGCTGGAGCATCTGCTGGTGGTCGCGGCGGTGATCGCACTCGTCTGGCTGACCGGGTTGGCATTCGATCATGCATGGATGCGGCTGTTGACCGGTCTGGCGCAGCCGCTGTGCGTCCTGTACCTCGGCGTCCGCGCGATCCAGCAGCCGTTCGTTCTGGGCTATGAATGGCTGCAGGCGCAGCAAGGTCCGCAGAGTGTGTCTGACGAAGCGGAGGAATCTCCCTCGACAGCGCTTCCCGATACGGCCGCGCTCCCGGTGCAGCCCGATACCGAAACCCGCCCCGCCTACGCCCGCAGCGGTTTGACCGACGCCCGCGCGCAGTCGCTGCTGTCCGCGCTGGATGAGCTGATGCGCAGCGAGAAGCCCTATCTGGAGGAGGACCTGACCCTACCGTCGCTGGCGCTTCGCCTCGGGGTGGCACCCCAGCTGCTGTCGCAGCTGTTGAATCAATCGCTCGGCCGCAGCTTCCACGATTACATCGCCGATCATCGCGTACGGGATGTGATGCGCTGTCTGCAGGACCCGGCCTATGACGGCCAGACCGTACTGGCATTGGCCAACGACGCCGGCTTCCGCTCCAAGACCGCCTTCCATCAGGCATTCCGGCGGGTCAGCGGCACCACGCCCAGCCGTTACCGGCAGCAGCGGCCGCTCACTGTCGACTGACATGGAATGGAAGCGTCATCGCGTCCGCGCCGACCGGCGCGGACCGCCGCCGGGGTCGCCGGACTGTCCGCCGACGTGTGCGGACGACGCCTGCGATCCGCGTGGACAGCATGGGCCTCCTTCCAGAGGAGTCACCTCACCATGCGCACCGCACCACGTCCCTTCCGCCCACTGCTGCTGGCACTAAGCCTGCTGCTCGGCATCCTCCCCGCCTTCGCCCAGACCGCTCCAGCCACCGCCAGGACACAGAGCAGCAGCCCCGAATTCGACCGCCTCGTCGCGGCAGTCCGCGCCGACGGCAGCATGCCCGGGATCGCCGCGCTCGGTTTCCGCGACGGTCGGCTGTGGGCCAGCGCCCAGGGCGTGCGGCGGCTCGGCAGCGTCGACAACGTCCGCATCGACGACCGCTTCCACATCGGCTCGAACATCAAATCGATGACCGCGACCGTGATCGCCGAGCTGGTCGAACGCCGCCAACTGCGCTGGAATTCGACCCTCGGCGCGCTGTTTCCCGACGTCCCGATGCATCCGGCCTACCGCCGCGTCACCCTGGAACAACTGCTGCAGCACCGCGCCGGACGACCCGCGCTTCCAGTTTCCGCTGTGGCTTCGCTCGGCCGGCAACCTGTCGGTGAACCTCGCCGATTACGCCAAGTACGTGCTGCTGCATGCGGAAGCCGGCTGCGGTCGGCCGCGACTGCTGAGCGCGGCCAGTTTCCGACGCCTGCATGCGGTGTCGGTCTCGGACGACGGCGAGGCCTACTCGATGGGATGGTCTGAATTCACCGCCGAAAACGGCGTACGGTTCGCTTATCACAGCGGCTCGGCGGGCAATTTCTTCGCCACCGTCGCGTACGACAACCGCTGCGAGCGCGGGATCGCGATCTTCTCCAACAGCGGCACCGAACCGGCATCCATCGCGACGGAAACGGCGGTGCTGGAGTGGATGAAGTAATGCGACGACGCCGAGCCGGATCAACCCCGGGTCGGACATCACTGCAAAGTCCCGTGAATCGCCGCAGGTCGTGCACAAGCACGGCCTGCGGTATTGCCGTTCCGCGCCTCAGCGCACCCGGAACTGCGTGCAGACTTCGGCGGCGGCACGCAGGCCCGACAGCGCCGCGCCTTCCATGGTGCCCTGCCATTCGTAGAAGCTGCTGGTGTGCTCGCCGGCGAACATCACGTTGCCGATCCGCTTCGCCTCGTTGTGGGCGATCATCGTGAAATAACCCGGACGGGCGTTGCTGTAGGCGCCCTTGCTGTATGGGTGTTTTGACCAGTTATGCGCGAACGCGACCACATCGCCGCTGGCGGTGCGCTGCGCCGCCTGATGCGCGCCGGGCAATGCGGATTCGAGCTGATCGAGAAAGATCATGGCCTCGGCCTGGATGCCGCGCGGGACCAGCGACTTCGCCGCCGCACCGCCGAGCTGCGTGGTCAGCACCGCGCGGTTTTCGTTGCCGTTGTAGGCATTGGTTTCCCAGGTCGACTGCAGATGCGAGCGGTCGCCGAAGCCGGTGCCGCTGGACCCGTGCTGGATGTACCAGTAGGGCCGGTCGAAGCCGACCATCAGCTTGCTGCTGTCGCCCATCGCCGCATGGTTGATGGCGTAACGCTTCCACGCCGGCAGTTCCAGACTGGCGTCGAGCTGCACATCGCGCAGCACGCTGAAGGGCAGCGTCAGCACCACCGCGTCGTGGTCGCTCTGCACGCTGCGGCCGGCGACATCGAAGGTGAGCCGCACGCGACCATTGGCGAGCTTGCGCACCGCGATCAGCTTGTGACCCAACTGCACCGGCGTCGGCAGGCGCGCGGCCAGACCCGTGGTGATGCGGTCGTTGCCGTCGACCACGTGGAAGCCTTCGCCGCCGACGATCCCGTCGCCATTGCCGACCTGCGCGAACTTGCCGCGCTTGTCGCCGTGCACGAAGCGCAGGAAGCTGATCGAACTCAATTCGTCGATGCCCGCGCCGTATTCGGCGGCGTAGGCCGCGCCGATCACCTTGCGCAGCAGGCCGCCTGCGCCCTGCAGGCCGAGATAGTCGTCGAGGCTCATCAGGTCGAACAGTTCGTCGGCCTCGCTGTAGCGGTCGGCCGTGGGATAGCTCAGCGCGGACAGATCCTGCTGCATCGACGCCGAGAACGCGCGATATTCCTCGACCACCTGGGCTTCGGAATAGGTGCGACCGTCGAAGTGATAGAACGGGTTGCCCGGCAGCATCGAGACATCTTCCAGCGGCAGATTGAGCGCGCGGGCGTAACCGATCATGGTGTGATGCGAGTTGGCGATGAACTCGCCGCCGCGCTCGGCCACCTGGCCCGGGAAGAACCCGCGCAATGTCGAACAGCGGCCACCGACGCGACCTGCGGCTTCGAACACCTGCGTCGTCACGCCTTTGCGGGTCAACTCGGAGGCGCAGCTCAGACCGGCCAGACCGGCCCCCACCACCGCCACATTGCTGCCGACGATCATCCGCCGCAGCTTCGACGCCCCGGCCCACGCCGCCGGGGTCATCGCGCCGGCCGCAGCCGTCGCCACACCCGCCACCGCACCCTGGGTGAAACGCCGGCGGCTGGCGTCGCGCAGCGACTCCTGCTCGATCGTCTCCTGCGCGCTCTGCCCCGTTTTATCTGCCTGCGCGGCCAAGCGCGCCAGGCGCAGCAACTGCGCCATCTTCGAACTGCGACTCATGATGATTCCCCCGAATTGTCGTCGTGCCCACAGAAATACCGGGCCGCCAGCAGGCGACAGGACATCCTTGGACCGGCCCACGCCCGGATCCCCCGATCCGGACTTACCTCAGCGCCTTTACGGCGTGCCTCGATAGTACCGCAGCCGGCATCCACACGGCACCGGCGAGGCGGACCGCACTGCCCCGCAGCCGACCAGACGTTGAATGTTAGACGGGCGACACAGTTGCGGCAGGGCGGTCGAGTGTGTGGGGGTGTCCCACACACACCACGCACAATGGCTTACGCCATCACCACATTCTCAAGCGTGAACTCGAACGGTGTGGCATTCGTCCCCGGGCCGCCGCCGGTCATCGCGATATCCGCGCTCTGGATGCCCAGCAGCGAGAGCTGGGTATTGATGTTGGAGATGATCGCCGAATTCATGATCTGCCCTTCTTGCACCTGCGACGCGACGCCGATCCAGATCGTGGGTTTGAATTGGAAGACCGCCTTCTGCCCGGGCGCGATGCCGGTCTTGATCGCCAACAGCTTCCCGGATTTGTAGATGCCGGCGGAGATCGCGCCGCTGGATAGATTGTTGAGGCACTCGATTTCTTCAGGAGACGAGGCTTGGCCCTGCAATCTCAGCTCGTCGCCGGAAGGCGTCAGCAGCATGGCGAACTGTTGCCCGACCGCCGCCGGAAGCTGCGGCGTGTCATTGCCCCAGCTGTCGCTCGCGGCGATGGTGGACGCCATCGGATATACGAACGGGTGATTGTCGCCCTGCCCGAGGTAGCGGATCACCTGCCAGGCGACGGCGATTTCATCGACATCGGTGGCCGCGTTTTTCTGGAAGATCACGACTTCCGAATTGTTGGCATCGTTCGAGCGATTGATCAGATTCAGTTTGACGTCCATTGCGGATACTCCCTGTTGGAAACGCTGGCGCGGCCTGCGCCGGTCTTGTTGCTGCCATATCCTAGTCCGGATGCGATGCGATGCGCATCCGCGCATGACGCACTGCATCATGCCCTTTCGTGCAATGGCGGCCGCATGGCGACAGGCACAGCATCGTATGTCGTCGCCCGTCATCGATGGGCCGGCCTTCCGGGGAGGATACCCATGCAACGCCACACGTCGCGCTTCGTTCCGACCGTTCTGTCCACCACGTCTTCCGCACTGTTCGCACTCGCCCTGCCCGCACTGGGCGCAGCCGCCCTGCTGCTGCCGGGTCAGGCGCAGGCGCTCACTTGCGGCACCAACAATGGCTTCACCTGCACCGGCACGGCCACGCAGTACGCGGGCGGTTTCAATCCGGGTGTGGGCAGCGGCGGGTTCGGCGGCGCCAGCGCCTGCACGCCCACGCGCACGCCGGTGGTCTACATCCACGGCAACGGCGACAGCGCGATCAGTTTCGACATGCCGCCAAGCGCCGTGACCGGCTACAGCACGCCGACCAATTCCGTATATGCCGAACTCAAGGCGCGCGGCTACAAGGACTGCGAACTGTTCGGCATCACCTATCTGGATGCCAGCGAGCGCGGCGCGCCGCAGAACAACTATCACCGGCCGGCGAAGTACCAGATCCTCAAGACCTTCATCGATGCGGTGAAGACGCACACCGGTCGCACCCAGGTAGACATCGTCGCGCACTCGATGGGGTCCAGCATGGCCCTGGCGATGGTGCGCTACTACAACTATTCGGGCAGCGTTCGCCGCTTCGTCAATATCGCCGGCGGCCTGCGCGGCCTCAATACCTGCCTGTCCACAGGCTACCAATCCGCGCTTGCGCCCACCTGCAACGCAGAAGCCTACGTCTTTCCGTACGACTACTACACCTTCGGTTACTACCCCAGCACCGGCGTGACGTTCTTCGGTTACAACCGCTGGACCGGCAGCGGCAGCACCAGCCTGCGCGCGATGCCCACGCAGTACCCGTCGATCGGCTTCTACACCATCACCGCCGGCCTGTACGACCAAGTGCATTGCTTCACCACCAGCTACACCACCGGCTGCAGCAGCGGTGCGCTGTTCAACACCACCACCAACGTCAAAGCCCAGGTGGACATCGGCGTCGGCAGCAGCACGTATGCTTTCGATTGGGATTGGGCCGACGGTAGTCCGTACAACTTCGGCGGCGGCGACACCAGCAATGGTATCGGCCATTTCCGCTCGAAGACCAACGCAGGGCGGATCGTCTACAACATGCTCGCCACAACCTGCACCACCGGCTGCGCGAACGGCTACGCGGGTGTGAACGGACCGGCGTTCAATCGCTGAGCGACGCCGACATCAACAAAGCGCCGTAGGGTGTATATGGACTCCTCCCGATTGCCAACCGCTTTTTTCGATCAGGGTTGAGATTGCGAACGTATATCCGGCCTGTTGGTGAAGCTTCGGCTTCTGGCCATGATGGAGCAGTCGCACGCGG
>JBIITV010000079.1:0-20289 GCA_044340325.1 Lysobacteraceae bacterium | reverse complement strand
CTGTTCGAGCCGCTGCTGGACGAACACGACGCGGTCATCTCCGATGCGCTGAATCATGCCTCGATCATCGACGGCGTGCGCCTGTGCAAGGCCAAGCGCTTCCGCTACGCCAACGCCGACATGGCCGATCTCGAAGCGCAGCTGCAGGCCGCCGACGCCGCCGGTTGCAGGACCAAACTCATCACCACCGACGGCGTGTTCTCGATGGACGGCTCGATCGCGCCGCTCGACGACATCACCGCACTGGCGAAGCGCTACGGCGCTCTGGTCCATATCGACGAATGCCATGCCACCGGCTTCCTCGGCGCCACCGGCCGCGGTTCGGCTGAAGTCAAAGGCGTGCTCGATCGCATCGACATCATCACCGGCACGCTGGGCAAAGCGATGGGCGGCGCGCTGGGCGGTTTCACCACAGCCAAGCGCGAAGTGATCGAAATGCTGCGCCAGCGCTCGCGGCCGTATCTGTTCTCCAATTCGCTGCCGCCGCATGTGGTGGCGGCCGGCATCCAGGCCTTCGACATGCTGGCATCTGCCGGCGATCTGCGCGAACGTCTCGCCGACAACACCGCTTACTTCCGCGAAAAAATGACCGCCGCCGGTTTCGACATCAAACCGGGCGTGCATCCGATTTGTCCGGTGATGCTGTACGACGCGCCGCTGGCGCAACGCTTCGCCGAACGCCTGCTCGAAGAAGGCATCTACGCGATCGGTTTCTTTTTTCCGGTGGTCGCAAAAGGCCAGGCGCGGATCCGCACCCAGATGAGCGCCGCGCATACGCGCGAGCATCTCGACCGCGCGATCGATGCGTTCACCCGCATTGCCCGTGAGCTTGGGGTGGTGAAGGGCTGAGATGAAGGCATTGGTCTTCGATCGCTTCGGTGGGCCCGAGGTGCTGCACATCGCCGATTTGCCCGATCCGGTGCCGACCGCTGGTCAGGCGCTGGTGCGGGCCCGCGCGATCGGCCTGAATTTCGCCGACTGCTATCGCCGGCAAGGCCGCTATCACCTCGCGGGCGATCCGCCGTGGATCGCCGGCTACGAAGCGGCTGGCGAAGTGGTGTCGGCGCCGGTCGATTCAGGGTTCAGGCCGGGCGACCGCGTCGCGTTCGCCGATGCGCCGTTCGCGAATGCGGAGCTGGTCGCGGTCGATGTCGAACGACTGCTTCCGCTGCCGGACGATATCGGTTTCGACATCGCCGCCGCACTGCTGCTGCAGGGCCTGACCGCGCAGTATCTGGTGCGCGACAGCCACCGCGTGCTGGCCGGCGAAACCGTGCTCGTACACGCCGCCGCCGGTGGCGTCGGTCAGTTGCTGGTGCAGCTGGCGAAAGCCGAAGGCGCGAACGTGCTCGCGCTGGTGTCAACGGCCGAAAAATATGCAGTCGCAATGAGCGCCGGCGCCGATGCCGCCATCACCTACGACCAGGACTGGGTCGGGCATGCGAACACATTCGGTGCGGGTGATGGCGTGGATGTCGCTTACGACTCGGTCGGCAGCACCGTGCACGATTCGCTGCGTGCGGTGCGCACCGGCGGTCATGTGGTGTTTTACGGCATGGCCGGCGGCGATCCCGCACCGGTAGACCCGCGTCTGCTGATGGACGGCTCGAAGTCGCTCACCGGCGGGGATCTGTGGAATGTCTTGCGCACAGCGGAAGACCGCCGTTCGCGCAGCGCGGAACTGTTCGCACGCGTTCGCGATGGCGCGCTGACGGTCGCGATCGACGCACGCTACCCGCTGGCCGATGGCGCCGCCGCGCATGCGCATCTGGAAAGCCGGCGCGCGCTCGGCAAGATTCTGCTGATTCCCTGATCGCGTGCGCCCTGCCCTGCGCCGGTTGTTCCTGCAGGCATTGTCGACCGACAGCACGGCGCGACTGCTCGACGGCGCATGGGAAACGCGCTGCCTGCACTGCCGCAGACGCTTATGCATTCGCGCCGATGGCGAAGCATTGGGCAACGCGACGCTCAAACACGTCATTCCGCAGGCGTGGTTCGGCAAGCGCGCCGCATCGGCGCTGACGATGCGGGTCGGCGACGATGCCAACGACGCGCGCAATCTCGCCATCGCCTGTGCGGTCTGCAATCACGGCAAAGGTGTCAGCCACGACGCGCGCGGACCGAACGACGAGCGCGCATGCGCGGTCGTGAGTCGACTGCTGGCGATGCGACTGGATCGTTGGCGAGAATCGGAAAGTCCGTTGGGCTGAGCGCGGATCAACGGCGCTTTGCGGTCGTCTTCGCCTGCGGCTTCGCGGCCTGCGGCCCCTTAGCGATCCGGATGCCGCGCGCTTTCATCCAGAGATCAAAATCGCGCGCGCTCATCTGGCGCCCGTTCTGGGTCATCTCGAAGCGGTTGGATTTTCCGATCGGGATCGGCGCGGCTGCGGGCGGCACCTTGTCGACAACGGAGGGCCGGGATGCACAACCGGAGAGCACAGTCATGGCGCACAGCGCCAAAGCGAGGGAGCGACGCATCGGATGACACCTTATGTGTTGATCAACGGCCCCCCGTCCGGAAGTCTAGGCATCCCCGCTGCATGGAAGGCTGAATGCAGATGTGAAGGCAGGCACAGACCAGGAAATGGAATCGCGGCGAGAGTGATCGGCATCACAGGCAGGATCAATCAAACACCGATCAGCCGCAGATCCTCCTCATCGAGCGCCCGCCACCGACCTTTCGCCAGATCGCCCAGCGGCAGAGCCCCGATCCCCACCCGTATCAGCCGCAGCACCTCGATATCGAACGCAGCGAGTAATCGCCGGATGTGGCGGTTACGGCCTTCGTCCAGCACGATCTCGACCCATGCGTTTTTCTCGCCCGTGCCCAAAAGGCTCACCGACACCACCGACAGGCTCTCGCCGGTATCGTCGACGCCTTCGCAAAGCGCCGACAGCAGTTCCGTCCCCGGAACGCGATCGATCTGGACGCGATAGGTCTTGAGAGGCCCCGTGTCCGGATCGGTGATGCGCGCGGCCCATTGCGGATCGTTGGTGAACAGCAGCAGCCCCTCGCTGGCCTTGTCCAGGCGGCCAACCGGCGCGATCCAGGGCAACGGCGCACCGTACAGCGATGCGCCGTCGAAACAGCGGTACACCGTCTCGCGTCCCCGCTCATCGCTGACAGTGGTAACCAGGCCACGCGGCTTGTTGAGCATCAGATGGATCGGCGAAGCGGCCGCAATCCTCTGACCATCGACCGCGATATCGTCACGATCCAGCGCAGTGGGCGACTCCGGGTCGCGCACCACGCGCCCGCCGACGCTCACGCGCCCCGCCCGCACCCATTCGGCCGCCTGCGTGCGCGAACACACGCCGCGCTTGGACAACACGCGGGCGATACCGTAGCGGGTGGATTGACGTGAGACTGTGGTCATTCCGACGTTTCTATCGTCGGCTCATGCTGAAGGTAGGCGTAGTGCCCTGCCTTTGGCGAAGCGCCAAGATCAGCGCTTTTTCTTTTTCGGCGGCTCAGGCGCCGGTGCGGGCGGCGGCGGCGCTGTCGCAGTAGGCGCCGACCCCTTCACCACGCGGACACCGCGCGCCTTCATCCAAGCGTCGAACTCGTCGGCGGTCATGCGCTTGCCGTTCTGGGTCATGTCGAAGCGCCAGGCCGTACTGCTTTCGCCGGGCTTCGGTTGATAGGCACCCGCATTCGCCGTGGCTGGAAGCGACCGCAGCGTGGCGGCGGTGGCGCGGCATTGCTGATGCTGGACGCGCGAGAGCACGACATCGACGGTCGCACCTTCGGAAAAGAGCTGGGCGAAACCCACGCCGGCACCGACCTGCGCACTAGGCGCCGCCAGTTCCTCGGCAATCGGCGTCAGCTGCAGGGCGTTGCCCTTGGCCGGAGCCAGCGGCTTGAACGTTGCGCAGTCAACTGCGGCGGCGAGGGCCGGGTTGATCAGCGTCGCGAGCAGGCCCATCGCCGCCAACGCATGCAGACGAACGGACACGTGGATTCTGCGCATGGGAGTTCTCCGGCCTGGTAACTCGGGAGTGTAGGCCGCAGAGCTGTGCGCCGACAACCGGCAACCTCCGTTCATCACCCGTCGCCCTGAACCGGGCACCGCAGAAACAATCTCTTCATCGGCCTTCGGGATCGGAGTGAGGCAGCGTCGCGTCTGCGCCAAACTCCATAGCCCAGAACGCCGAAGCCCGGCACAAGGCCGGGCTTCGGGTATGACTACGAGCGTGTCCGGAATTACTGGACGTTGAGCTCGGTGCGACGGTTGGTTTCGTTCTTGCATTCCGGCAGGTTCTGACCGGTCTGCACGAGCGGGCGGCTTTCGCCGTAACCGTTCGGGCCCGCGAGGCGGCCGGAGTCGATGCCATTGCTGGTCAGATAGTCGTACACGGTCTGCGAACGACGCTGCGAGAGCGACTGGTTGTACGTGTCTTTGCCGCAGAGGTCAGTATGACCGGCGACTTCGACGCGGAGATCCGGGTAGCGCTTCAGGATTTCGGTGGCTTCGTTCAGGATCGCAACCGCATCCGGACGCAGTGTGGCTTTATCGAAGTCGAAGTTGACGCCCTTCAGGTCGATCGCGATGTTGACCTTGCAGCCGTCGGGACCGATCGCTTCACCGGCCTGCGAGTTCGGGCAGCGATCATTACAATCGTTGACGCCGTCACCGTCGCCGTCTTTGTCGGCACAGTTCGGGGCCGCCGGCGGCGGCGGAGCATCGGCGACCGGCTCGGAAGCTTCCGGACCCAACGGCACGATGAAACCAACCGAAGCGAGGACATCGCCGAACCAGCTCTCGTCAGGTGCGTTGACGCTGCTGTCATCGGCATCGAGGCGATACGCCAATTCGGCACGGATCCCGACGCGACCGAGGTCGCCTTGGAGACCGCCACCGATCTTGCCGGCGAGGTTACCGTCTTCACGCTGGCCCGGGGAGTTCGGATTCGGGAACGCGTCGAACTCTTCTTCCGAACGCTGATAACCGAGACCGGCCAGCACGTACGGATTCCAGTTGCGGCCTTCAGCAATGAAGTGACGGCGCAGATCGATCGAGACGCCGTACTGGCTCCAGTTCAGATTCTGCGCACGACCGGCGACCGGACGATTCGGATTGAGCAGGAGGTTCTGGTTGTCGAAACGCGCATTCTGGTAATTGAATTCGCCGTCCAGCGACCAGTTTTCGCTGATGAACTTGCCGAATCCGATGGTGCCGAATGGGGCCGCACGGGTGTCACGTGCACCATCCTGCATGTTGAAGCCGGCCGAAGTGGTGAGGTACCAGCGGTCGTCGAAGTCCTGCGCGGAGACGGTCTGGGCCACGGCCAGCCCACTCAGCAGCGCAGCACAGAGGAGTTTCTTGTTCATTTACTCAATGCTCCTTGGAGGAATTGAAAAGACTCGGTGGTGTCGTTTAAAACAGAATGGCAGCCTTGGCAAGGACTTACCACTCGGTTCATTGTGATCCGGCCGCGTCATGGCCTTGTTAACATTAGCATAACAGTTTTGCTAATCCAAGCACAGTTCAGGTTGGTAGGGTCTCTGTGTCGGGTCAGTGCTTCCGCTGCTGACGCGCATGATCGGGGGTGCAACCTGAACGAACTCATTCATGCGGAAAACAGTGCCATCCATGCAGAAAGCGGCATGGCGTCCATTTCAGCAGGACGACCGGCCAGCCGCATGACTTCATTCGCCTGCGCGGGAGGCAGATGGGCCTCCAGCGCTGCCTTGGCCTTGGCCATCAGGACCGGGATACCCTCGGCGCGGCGCTTGCGGTGACCGATCGGGTAGTCGATCGAAACCTTGGCCGTACTGCTTCCGTCCTTGAAGAAAATCTGGATCGCGTTGCCGATATAGCGTTTGTCGGCATCGAAGTAATCCTTGGTGAACTGCGGATTCTCCTTGACCACCATCCGGTTGCGGAGCGCATCGATGCGCGGATCGGCGGCGATGTCGTCGTTGTAGTCCTCGGCGGTCAGGCGACCGTGGATCAGCGGCACGGCAATCATATATTGGAGGCAGTGATCGCGGTCGGCGTAATTGGCCAGCGGGCCGGTCTTGTCGATGATGCGGACACCGGCCTCCTGGGTTTCGATCTCGATCCGCTCGATCTGATCGATCCGGTCCTTGACCTGCACGTGCAGTTGCATTGCGCACTCGACGGCGGTCTGGGCGTGGAATTCGGCCGGGAAGCTGATCTTGAAGAGCACATTTTCCATGACGTAGCTGCCGAACGGACGCTCGAACTCGAACGCCTTGCCCTTGAACGCCACGTCGTAGAAACCCCACGTCTTGGCGCTGAGCGCCGACGGGTAACCCACTACTTTCTTGTGCACGGCGTTGATGGCGTGGGTGACGGCACGACGGCAGGCGTCGCCGGCGGCCCAGCTCTTGCGGGGGCCGGTGTTCGGCGCATGGCGATAGGTGCGCAGCACGCCGTTGTCGATCCAACTGTGCGACACGGCAGTGATCACCGCCTCCTTGTCGCCGCCGAGCATTGCGGTCGACACGGCCGTGGATGCGAGGCGGACCAGAATCACGTGGTCCAGTCCGACCCGGTTGAACGAATTCTGCAGCGCATACACGCCCTGGATTTCGTGCGCCTTGATCGCCCAGGTCAGGGCGTCGCGCACGGTGAGACCTTTGCCGCCTTCATGCTCGTTCTTGCGGCTGAGGTAGTCGCCAACGGCCAGAATCGCACCGAGGTTATCGGAAGGGTGGCCCCATTCGGCGGCCAGCCAAGTGTCGTTGAAGTCGAGCCAGCGCACGAGGGTGCCGATGTTGAAGGCAGCCTGGACCGGATCGAGTTCGAACGAGGTGCCCGGCACGCGGGCGCCACCAGAGAGCTCCGCGCCCGGCACCAATGGGCCGAGGTGTTTGACGCAACCCTCGAACTTCATCGCCAGCATCGCGCAGGCCAGCGAATCCAGCAGCATGTAGCGCGCGGTGTCGTAGGCTTCTTCCGACTCGATCTTGGTGTCGATCACATAGTCGGCGATATCGACCATCGGCTGATCGGGATCGGGGCGGACGGCAGAACGGATATCGTGGTGACCCATGGGTGCGCGGCTCTGTAGTGGCATAGGGAAGCCCGCTATTTTGCCAGACCCGGCACCCGTCCTGCCCTCCGATCGCACAGAATCGATGGTCCTGCTGCGTCGTATTCGCCTTCGTGCAGAGAAAACACTTGAGCGCCGCCGTCTTTCCCGGCATCGTGCGCGCTTCCATACGTCTGCGTATCGGCCGATGACCGCCCAGCCAGCTTCCACACCCTACCCGCACCTTTTCTCGCCGCTGGATCTGGGCTTCACCACCCTGCGGAACCGGGTGCTGATGGGTTCCATGCATACCGGGCTGGAAGACCGTGCCAGCGATTTCCCGAAGCTTGCCGCCTATTTCGGCGAGCGTGCGGCCGGCGGGGTCGGCCTGATCGTCACCGGCGGCTTCTCGCCGAACATGATGGGCTGGTTGACGCCGTTCGCAGGCAAGCTCAGCTGGCCCTGGGAAGCGCGCAAGCATCGCCAGGTCACGGCAGCCGTCCACAGCCACGATGCGAAGATCTGTCTGCAGCTGCTGCACGCCGGCCGTTATTCCTATCACCCACTGCAGGTGGCACCGTCCAAGGTGAAGTCACCGATCAACCCGTTCACACCGCGCGCGCTGACCGGTTTCGGCGTGGAGCGCACCATCTCGGCCTACGCCAACGCGGCGAAACTGGCCCGCGACGGCGGCTACGACGGTGTGGAAGTCATGGGCTCCGAAGGCTACTTGATCAACCAGTTCCTCAGCGCGCGCACCAATCGGCGCAGCGATGGCTGGGGTGGCGATCTGTCGAAACGGATGCGCTTCGCGACCGAGATCGTGCGCCGTGTGCGTGAAGCCTGCGGCCCGGACTTCATCATCATTTATCGGCTGTCGATGCTGGAGCTGGTGCCAGAGGGGTCTGGCTGGGAGGAGATCGTCGCCCAGGCCAAGGCGGTCGAAGCCGCCGGCGCAACCATCATCAATACCGGCATCGGCTGGCACGAGGCTCGAGTGCCGACGATCGCCACCTCGGTGCCGCGCGCGGCCTTCGCGGGCGTGACCGCCAAACTGCGCCCGGAAGTGAAGCTGCCGTTGGTCGCGACCAACCGCATCAATATGCCGGACGTGGCCGAGGGCATCCTTGTCGGCGGCGGTGCCGATCTGATTTCGATGGCGCGACCGCTGCTGGCCGACCCGGAGTGGGCGAACAAGGCTCGCGCCGGGCGCGCTGACCGCATCAATACGTGCATCGCCTGCAACCAGGCCTGCCTGGATCATGTGTTCGAACAGAAAAAAGCGAGTTGTCTGGTCAATCCGCGCGCTTGCGCCGAGACCGAACTCAACTATTTGAAGACCAATACGCCGAAGCGGATCGCGGTGGTCGGCGCCGGCCCTGCGGGCCTCGCCTGCGCCACCGTCGCCGCCGAGCGCGGCCATCACGTGACCCTGTTCGACGCTGCGGACCAGATCGGCGGCCAGTTCAATCTGGCGAAACAGATTCCCGGCAAGGAAGAATTCCACGAAACGCTGCGATATTTCCGTCACCGGATCGACGACACCAAGGTCGATCTGCGTCTGTCCACGGTTGCGGATACCGACACTCTGAAAAGCTTCGATGAAGTCGTGCTTGCGACCGGCATCCGCCCGCGCAAAGTGACTTTTCCGGGCTCGGACCACGCCAAGGTCGTCAGTTATCTCGACGTGCTGAGCGGTCGCGTCAAGCCCGGCGCGCGGGTCGCCATCGTCGGCGCCGGTGGTATCGGCTTCGACACTGCGGAATACCTGGTGCACATGCCCGTTCTGGACCCGGCGGCCTATGAGCTACCGCCACTGCATGGCTCTGTCGAACACACCTCGTCGACGCTCGACCCGCAGCGCTGGATGGCCGAATGGGGCGTGGACCCGACCTTCTCTGCCCCCGGTGGCCTGCGCAAACCGTCGCCCGAGCCGCCGACGCGGGAAGTCTGGCTGTTACAGCGCAGCCCGGGCAAACCGGGCGCGAAGCTCGGCAAGACCACCGGCTGGATCCACCGTGCCGCACTCAAGGCCAAACAGGTGAAGATGCTGGGCGGCGTGGAATATCTCGGCATCGACGACAGCGGGTTCCGGATTCGCGTCGACGGTAAAGAGCTGTCGCTACCGGTCGACCATGTGGTGATCTGCGCGGGTCAGGAGCCAAAACGGGAGTTGTTCGACGCCCTTCAGGCCGCCGGTGTCGCGGCGCATCTGATCGGAGGTGCCGACGTGGCCGCCGAGCTCGACGCCAAACGCGCCATCGACCAGGGCAGCCGGCTCGCAGCGGGCTTCTGAAGGCCCAACGCGGCGCGAATGCGCCTCGGTTCACACGGTTGGGGCTGATTCGGGATCCTGGTCACGATGCCCTTGGCACGACTCCGCGGCGGCTGTTCCGCCTGCCAGGACAGGGAGTTACGGCGCCTTTTGAACAAAAACTCCAATTGAATCAGCAATTTCCGAATTTCCATTCAGCCAGCGTTATGTTTCGATGACTAACCTACGCCCGCTTTCCCGCCACCGGATGCGGGACCAGCGCGAGGTCGTACGGGTCGATGAAGACACCCCAAGGGTGCTTCCACCTGACGATCCACGTTTGGGCTACAAGCGGCCATAGAGCCCGCAGCCCCTTGTCTTGCGATTCTCGCAAGCGCCCGGCGTCACGCCGGACTGTCTATCGCCATGTCGTACCCGAATCGATGTCGTGGGCCCTTACCCACTCAGCGCTCGGCCCGAAGCAACGAAGCAAGGAGTCTTCATGAAGCTCGCATGGATCCTTTGGATCGCCTCGGTGTTGCCCCCTCAGGCCGCCGACTCATTATGTCTCAGCACCACGCTCTACCTGGAAGCACGCAATCAGCCTGTCCGCGGACAGCAGGCGGTCGCCGAAGTCGCCCTCCGTCGCGAGGACAGCGGCTTGTGGGGCGACTCGATGTGCGATGTCGTCACCGCCCGCAAGCAGTTCGCGCCGACCCTGGTGTCGCCGCGGACGCAGCTCAGCAACGCGGAGTCGTGGTCGCAGGCGGTCACCATCGCGCTGGAGGCCGAGCGCAACTGGGCCCTACCGCCCGGCGAGCGCAAGGAAATCGTCCCCGGTGCAAGCCACTTCGCAGCTCTGTCCATCGCGCAGCCCAGTTGGCGCAATGCCTATCAGGTTGCGACCATCGGCGATCACACCTTCCTGAAGGTGCAGTCGTTGAAGCCACAGAAAGACAAACCCGGTCGCGGTTGACGCCGCGCCCGGTTTCGATGCCGGAATCGAACCTTTGAATCGAATTGCTCACGGCCGCGACCTTCGCGGCCGTTTTCTTGTGCGCCGCGCGGACGACACTGCGTTCCACCGTGCGCGGTTGAGCGCGGCGGCACGCAGTACCATCATCGCCACTCCTCTGATCGGAATCGCGCATGAAACTCTATTATTCCCCCGGCGCCTGCTCGCTGGCAGACCACATCGTGCTGGAATGGATCGGCAAACCCTATGAAGCCGTACAGGTCTCCCGCGATGACCGCAAAACGCCCGAATTCCTCGCGATCAATCCCGCAGGCGCGGTCCCGGCACTGGAACACGACGGCTGGGTGCTGACCCAGAACTCGGCGATTCTCAATTACCTTGCCGATCTGCATCCGGAATCCGGGCTGGGCGGCGACGGCAGCGCCAAAAGCCGCGCCGAGGTGAACAAATGGGTGGCGTTCTCCAACTCCGATGTGCACCCCGCATTCCATCCGATTTTCGGTAGCACCGCCTATCTGGAAGACGTTGCGCTGATCGACAAGACCAAGGACGCGGCACGCGCAAAAGTCCGCACGCTGTTCGAACGCGCCGATGCGCATCTGACCGACAAGGACTGGCTGGCCGGCAGCCGCTCGGTGGCCGATCCCTATCTGTATGTCACTTATCGCTGGGCACGCGCTACTGGCGTCGACATTTCCAGCTTGGAAAACCTTGCCGCATTCGCGTCGCGCATCGAAGCCGATGCAGCAGTACAGAAGGTATTGAAGGATGAAGGTTTGAGCTGATCCTGCAAAACCATCGTAACGAAAAAGCCGCGCGATGCGCGGCTTTTTTCTTGCAACTACGCCGGCGACTCAGCGATCGCGCCAGTCGCGGGTCATTTCCAGATACGTGAACGATGCCGACCAAGTGATCAGCACGAAGCCGGTCAGCGCGACGGTGCCGGCGAGAAAACGGATGGGTCCAATCGGCGCAAGATCGCCGAAACCAACCGTAGTGTAAGTCACTGCCGACATGTACACCGCATCCAGCAGACTGAGCGGATGTGCGCCGGAGACCATACCGGTGTTCGGGAATGTCAGCAGACACCAAATCGCCGCTCCGAACACCCAAATCTCGGCGACGTGCAGCGCAAGTACGCCGAAAATACCGTAAAGCACCTTTCTGCGCCGATGACTTTCGTGACGGGCCGAAAGCCAGCGCGACATCAGTGTCAGTCCTTCGTAATGCAGCAGCACCGAAAGGCCGACCGCGAGAGAGGTGACCAGCACCACCAGCATGTTGGCGTCCCAGTGCTGGTACATCGTGTGACGCTCAGCGTTTGTCGATGGCGACGTAAGCGCGATCTTCCGGCCCGATGTAGTTCGCGCTCGGGCGGATGATCTTGCCGTCCTCGCGCTGTTCGATCACGTGCGCACTCCAGCCGGTGGTGCGTGCGATCACGAACAGCGGCGTGAACAGTGGGGTGGGGATGCCCATCATGTGATAGCTGGATGCGCTGTACCAGTCGAGGTTCGGGAACATCTTCTTGGTGTCCATCATCAGCGTTTCGATGCGCTCGGACACGTCGAACAGCATCTGGTTGCCGCCGCTCTCGCACAGCGTCTTCGAGATCGCCTTGATGATCGGGTTGCGCGGATCGCCGATGGTGTACACCGGATGGCCGAAGCCGATGACGATTTCCTTGCGCTCCATGCGCGCGCGGATATCGGCTTCCGCCTCGTCGGCGGTGGCGTAACGGCTGATGATGTCCATCGCCACTTCGTTGGCGCCGCCGTGTTTCGGCCCGCGCAGCGCGCCGATACCGCCGGTGATGCACGAATGCAGATCGCTGCCGGTGCCGGCGATGACACGCGCGGCGAAAGTCGAGGCGTTGAACTCGTGTTCTGCGTAGAGGATCAGCGACTTGTCCAGCGCATCCGCGTGCAGTTCGCTCGGCGGCTCGCCGTGCAGCAACGTCAGGAAATGTGCGGCCACGGTCTCGTCGTCGGTCTCGCAATCGATGCGGCGGCCGTTGCGGGTGAAATGCCACCAGTACAGCAGCATCGAACCGAAGCTGGCGATCAGGCGGTCGGCGATATCGCGCGCCTCGCTGGCCGGGTGGCCTTCGCGTTCCGGAAGCACCGTGCCCAGCACCGAGCAGCCGGTGCGCATCACGTCCATCGGATGCGCGTTCGCGGGAATGAGTTCCAGCGCTTCCTGCACGATCGCCGGCAGCCCGCGCAGACGCTTGAGCTTGGTGCGGTAGGCCCTGAGCTGCGATGCCGTGGGCAGCACGCCGTGCACCAGCAGGTGCGCGACCTCCTCGAAGCTCGACTTCGTCGCCAAGTCGTGGATGTCGTAGCCACGGTAATGCAGATCGTTGCCACTGCGGCCGACCGTGCATAGCGCGGTGTTGCCCGCAGCGGTGCCGCTCAACGCGACGGATTTCTTGGCTTTGGGCAACGCTTGGTTGGTGTTCTCGCTCATGCTCTTGTCCTTTGACATCATTTCTTGGCAGCGAACAGCGCATCGAGCTTCTGTTCGAACGCGTGGTAACCGATCCGGTCGTAGAGTTCCTCGCGGGTCTGCATGGTATCGACCACGGCCTGCTGATGGCCATCGTGGCGGATGCTTTCGTAGACATTCTCCGCAGCCTTGTTCATGGCCCGGAACGCCGACAGCGGGAACAGTTGGATGGCGACGCCGGCCGAGGCCAGTTCGTCGCGGGAGAACAGCGGGGTCTTGCCGAATTCGGTGATGTTGGCCAGCACCGGCACCTTCACCGCATCGACGAAGCGCCGGTCGGTCGGCAGGTCGTAGGCGGCCTCGGCGAAGATGCCGTCGGCGCCGGCCTCGACGCAGGCGATGGCGCGTTCGATCGCGGCGTCCACGCCGTCGACCTGGATCGCATCGGTGCGCGCGATGAGAAAGAAATCAGCATCGGTCTTCGCATCCGCCGCCGCCTTCACGCGGTCGACCATTTCGCCCTGCGACACGATTTCCTTGCCCGGGCGATGACCGCAGCGCTTGGCGCCGACCTGGTCTTCGATATGGCAGGCGGCGGCGCCGGCCTTGATCAGCGATTTGATGGTGCGCTCGATGTTGAACGCGCTGGGGCCGAAGCCGGTATCGATGTCGACCAGCAGCGGCAGGTCGCAGACGTCGGTGATGCGGCGAGTGTCGATCAGCACGTCTTCGAGCGTGTTGATGCCGAGATCCGGCAGCCCCAGCGAACCGGCGGCGACACCGCCGCCCGACAGGTAGATCGCGCGATAACCGGCGCGTTTGGCGAGCAAGGCGTGATTGGCGTTGATCGCGCCGATCACCTGCAGCGGCGATTCCTCAAGCAGGGCGGCACGGAACATCGCTCCTGGAGAGCGTGGCGCGCCTGCGGATGCGGTACTCATTGCGGGGAACTCCTCATTCTTAAGCATGCCCGTGCGGGGGCGCCGGACCGGGGCTGGAAGCGCGGACTACGCCTCCCGCCGGGCCGCAAATCTGTCACCATCCTGAAGGTTGATCAATCTTGATCCAGTCAATCAACCTTTCGCCATGACCACCGACCTGCTGACCGCGCTTGAAACCTGCCAACTGCTGGGCATCAGCCAGGCGACACTTTACGCCTACGTGAGCCGCGGCCTGCTGGAATCGCGCCCCGGCAAGGACCATCGCAGCCGCTTGTACCTGCGTCAGGAGGTGGAGCGGCTGGCGCAGCGCAAACGCGACGGTCGCGGCGCCGCCGGCGGCGCAGCGCAGAGCCTGGATCGCGGCCTGCCGGTGCTGGAAACGCAGATCTCGCTGATCCGTACCGACGGCCCCTACTACCGCGGGCGCTCCGCCATCGGCGCGCTGCGCGACGGCGCCGATCTGGAAGACATCGCGCGCCTGCTGTGGGACTGCGGCGATCACGACCCGTTCGCCGCCGACGTTGCCGATGCCTGGCCCATCCATGTCGCCGGCATCGCCACCAATGCAGCGCTGCCGCCGCTGGAGCGCGCGATGGCGGCGATCCCGCTGCTGGCGCTGGATGTACGCCATTCCTTCAGCTCCGCGCCGCGGGTGCGGCACGAGATCGCTGCAGCGCTACTGCGCCAGAACGCTGCGCTGCTGGTGACGCGGCCGCCGTTCGCCGGGCCGGTGCATCGATTGCTGGCCAACACATGGAAACCGGGCGACGACGGTTTCGCCGATCTGGTCCGCGCCGCGCTCGTGGTCTGTGCCGATCACGAACTGAACGTCTCGGCCTTCGCCGCGCGCGTGGTCGCGTCCACCGGCGCACACCTGCATGCGACCGTGTGCAGCGGATTAGCGGCGCTGTCCGGCCCGCGTCATGGCGGCGCGACTGCGCGGGCGTATGCGTTGATCGCGGATGCACGCGAGGCAACGTCGGCGCGCGATTTCATCGCGATGCGCTGGCAGCGCGGCGACGATCTGCCAGGCTTCGGTCATGCGCTTTATCCGCACGGCGACCCGCGCGCCGCGGAACTGATGGCGCGGATACGGACGCAGCGCGCAGATTCGGAAACACTCGCGTCGCTGGAAGAGATTCTCGTCGCCACCGAAGAAGTGAGTGGGCAACGCCCGAACATCGACTTCATGCTTGCGGCGATTTGTCATGCAAACGCATTGCCTGCGACACCGGCGCTGATCATGTTCGCGGCTGGAAGACTCGCAGGCTGGCTGGCGCATGCGCTGGAGCAACAGGCGGAGGGGAAATTGATTCGGCCGCGGGCGCGGTATACGGGTGTGCCACCGAATTCGGCATGACCGCAGAACCCGTAGCCCGGTTGTCGAAGACAGCCGGGATGGGCTTCCACACCGTGTGGATATCGAAACGCGGTCGCCTTGCAACGAAGGCCCCTTAAAACGCATGCAGGACGGTTCGACGATGGCCGCAATCGCGAAGATGCATCCGGCGTGCATTCCCGGCTGTCGCGATGCGACAACCGGGCTACGGAACTGCTGTCTCATCCGCTCGGCCATAGCGACCAGGTCCTGTGCCAAAGGACAAGGACACCCACAAGTCGGAATATCCCTACAGCCAACTTGGCGCCTCCTGTACATCAAATCGCTGGAAGATAGCGAGAAAGTAAGTGGGTGTCCCAGTCCTCATCGCCGAAGCGGATGGAATGGGATTCGGTCAACGTCGAGCGACGCGTGTCCGAAGCCCAGGAGCTGTTATGCCGCCGACCGTGGATCTGGATGCGGATGTCGGTTTCTTCCGCGGCCTCACCCTGCTGCCGTCGCTGTTCAAGGCGCGCAAGAATCCGGACGACAAGACCCTGCAGGATGTGCTTCCGGCGGCGCAGTACGCACGCTGGCAGGTGCTGAAACAGCGTTACATCGGCGACGATCGTGGCATCGAGGAATGGCGACCGGTGTTCGCCACGCTGGAGTTGTACGACAAGGCGATCGCGCGCTCAGGTATGACCCAGGACTCGATCGCATCGGACGCGGTACGCAAGGCGGCCAAGCGCAGCAAGGTGAAGATCACCACGCCGACCATCAAGATCAAGATCACGAACATCAAATCCGCACTGCGTGAATTTTCCAGTGCTGCGCTGGATGATCAGGACTGCTTCCGGCGCACGCTCGATCGTATCGAAGGCGATCTGGGAACGATGGCCGGTCGCGCCAATGCCTGGGCCGAAGGCGATGTCGAAACGCTGCGCAATCTGCCCTACCAGAACCAGCTCACCGCATGTAGCGAAGTGTTCACGGGTACCGCGATGGCGCGCAAGCAGGGCATGCAGGACATCCGGATGCGGCTGGAGAACGAATGGCTGGCTGCAGCAGAAAAATCGCTGGGACAGAACGCATCGACTTTCGCAGTGCTGCCGATGAGCCAGTTGTTGCAGCCGGATGGTTTGTTACAGCGGCTTGCTGCCAAGGGCTACATGATTGAGGAGCCGTGACGGGAGTGAGAAGGCGATTGCCGCGTCGGCGGAAGACAGGCTTCGGCAACAGAGTGCCGAAGCCTGTCGTGTGGATTGCAATTGCCTGTTGATCAGGTCTTTCGATCAATATGCGGCTTTATCGATTCGCGCCGCAGGCAATAATTGGTCAAACTCAACACGCCCCCTGCTATTTCTTACAGCTTGCCTGTGCGACTGCTGCTCGGCATAAGAGCACGTACAGCTACAGAAAAGAGGCCGGGAAGCCGATGACTGGCCCTACGCACATGCCGTAATGGAATACATGCGTACCAGGACATCAGCGATCCAACGCGATGCGCACCTAAGTGACATCGGAATCGTCACTCTGACCCCATATTCATTATTCATTGCCAAGACCACTTGTTCAGTGTTGCCTTAATCATACAACGGTGACTTATGTTAGGTACTGAAGCCATTGCGTCCTTCCCAAGAACTTGCGAATTTGCAATCGAACGCGTCGGCCAATCCGTGAATTCAGCGGTGCCCGTGCCCGCCAAAATGGTGTGGATCCATGACGAGAATTCCGGTGGTGCGGGCGATCAGTTGTTTCTTGATCAGATTTTGGTCGCCCGGCACCACTGGACGTACAACACCTACCGCCGCTCGATATCTTGGCGCGGGCCGTGGGGCGGAGGAATTCTGTACTTTTCTGGCGACGGAAGGTCGGTCAACGGGATGGTCGGTGCGAGTTGCTGCCAAATTGTGGGAGTTGCTACTGCTGCCTTTCAATGCGATGTAGCTCTGAAAACGGGCGCGACGCCAATACGCTCGGGTGGGACGATCACTGGGTTTTCCTGGAATACAGGAAGTTCTGATTGGTCGGAAGCCGACTGGGAGGGATCACGGCTAAAGCTTTCTTACACATCCTCTTCTGGCGATCTCACGCTTACGTTTAATGATTTGAAGGCAAGCGGCACCAAACCATCATCAACATGGTCTACCTCAAACGGCGGAACCTTGGAGCTCTCTTCTAGTTCCCACCAATGGGTTTTGAACTTCACCAGCGGAAGCACGCCGGCAATTTCCTGGCCGAGCGCGCCGTCATGCTTTCCGCAGTCTGTCTTTCCGCTCTGCATGGAGGCGAAAGAAAGCGCTATGGCTAGCTCCATTTCGGGAGCGATGGAGGTAGGTAACGATCCGAACGCAACGATCATTGGATTTAAGGGCAGCCAACTCACACCCGCCCTGAATGGCTATTACCGAACATCAGACGTTGCAGCGCCGTTCGGCGTTTTCAATGATGGCTTGACTGTTGATGCAAAGCCTGTGGCAAGGGCCATTGTCCTGGCTGATCGAATCCAGTGGAGCGGACTTCCCGAGAGTCTGCAGCAGCGCCTTGGATTGAGGGAAGCAGGGACCTTAATGTTTGCCGCAGACGGGATCCCTTTGGCGGGTCTTCAAAGGCTTCATGAGACACAACTAGCCGCGGCTATCGCTCAACACGCGGACCTGTATCCAAGCTTTCACACCGCGTACTCGGTGGGAGACGCCATCACGTCTTCTCCCCTCACGATTAGTGGGCTGGTCGACATGGATCCGTTTCTGGTAGATCAGCATGGCAATGTCTTCGACGCTATTACGGCGTCCGTATCCAGCGACTTGTTCACCATCATGAACTCCCAGGTGCCAGCCTCCCTTTGGGAAAACTTGTTCCCACATGAGACACAGCCGACGTTGAGTAGCTTTCTCTCCTTGGTGGCAAATACACCGGCGACCGGTTTCCCGGATCCGTTGCAGTGGTATCAATGGCTTTCCACGGCCGTCGTTACCGATGCGTTGGCCAAGTCGTCTGAGTCGCCCTGCCAGTTGCTCAATGGTATTCGCGCTAACGCTTGGCTGCAGGGCGAAGTGGCCAAGTCTCCCGTGTACCAAAAGCACAGCCAGCTTCTCATGGCGAGTCACTGGAAAGAAATGTTTTCTTCTATAGATATCTATCTGAATGACCAAGAAACCAATCAAGCGTACTATTCTTCGACTGCGTCGAGCAATCCGCCAAACATTCAATACTTTCTAAGTCAGGACGTGGCGGATATTCAAGCGCTCCAGGTAAGCTCTTCGGCGACGACGCAGTTGACGAACTATGCGAATGCAGCAGCAAATTACGCGACCTTGAATAAGTTGTACTGGGCATTCGCGGTCTATAGGCACGCGACCAGTGATGCGTTCCTGGCCAATGTCGATTCGCAACTACAAAGTGGAGACGATTCCAGTTACGTATTCACCCTGATACAGCAACTCACCTCCACGCTGGCGATGTTGGATCCCAGTGGTCAGATGGCCGCGTACTACAACCAGGAATTGAACGTTTTCCTCGGGACGACCGCGATATGTCGCCGAATGGACCCGACTCAAGGCGTGGTCCCCGATTCTGTGGTAACCAATTTGCTGTACAACTGGGTCCTGGATAATCTCAATAGCGATATCTCTAGTATCAAAGAGCAGGCATTTCAGTTGAGTCAGCTGCTTGAAGAGTCCAATTACAAAAACAAAATTTCCACCTGGTTGGGCGATTTACGAGCGAGCGCTATGGGAGTCAGCCAATGGTCGCGCGTCGTCCAAAGATTTGTCAATACTTTGGAAAATCAGGGCTTCAACACGAAAGTCGCGAACGTAATAGCTTCCACATTATCGCTAGCGTTGACCGGTCTTAACTTATATTGCCTTTACGAAGGATTTGCGCATTGGAACGACCTAAGCACTGGTGAGCAAGTAAATGTCAGCATTGGTGCGGCGGAATTGATTTCGCGGGGAGCCGCAGGCTTGGCAGTTAGCGGCGGCCAAGCTTGGGATGCGTTTAATTTGTCCAAAGGCGCGTGTTTCGGGAGATGGGCCCGGATATGTCTCGTAAAAAAATACGCATGCTTAGACTTTTCGGCGGCCGATATTAGTGATCAGCTTACGACGATGGTTCAGAAAACGGCCGCCGCCAACGCCAGGTGGTACATTAGTCTTAGTGATGCTGCGCAAGTCGATGCTATTGCGACAAAGGTAGCCATGCTGATGCCGACGACAACAAGCGAGGAAGTCAGCGTTCTTGCGAGGATTTTTGGCGGGAACCTCAGTGAGTTCATGGCGAACCGCCTGGGGCCGGCATTCGGACTTGCAAGTGTTGCCCTCAGTATCTATTTCCTAACGCGACGTCCGACGGGGCTTGCGCTTGGCAGCGATATTCTGGGACTCATCAGCGGCGCGATCGGACTCTTCGCGATGGTCGGTACGATGTTTGCCGTGGAAGGTACGATGCTCGCGACCGCGTGTTCAGTGGCCGGCCCGCTTTCGATTGTTGCTGCTATCGCGGGAATCATTCTGGTGGTAATAGAACTAAAGCAGTCACCACCCAATCCCTACGCGAATTTCGTAGATGGCCCGGCTGAAGCTCTCGGCTTCACGGTGAAATGGCAGAATGGTGCCATTGACTACGCTGTGGCCTTTACGTCCACGAGTGGCCCCCAGAGAACCGGCTTGACGTTGGATGCCGGTGGACAGTTTCTTTTAGCAGGCACGAGTGGGTCGATCAGCATCGTGTCCCCCGCCACTGCGCTTCCCGATTGCGTCTGGCAGGCCGTGACGGATGGATTGGGCGTAACCGAAATCTTCACAGTTTTGAAGCCCACAGCCTCGTCGTCCCCATCAACGTATTACCTGACGTTGACGACTCAAAACACGATCGTGTTCCAATCAGCGCTCCCATCAAGCCCGGCGCCAATTGCAGGACAACTACCGACGCAAAAATGGCTCAGTACTGTAACAGGGAATGTCGAAACAGTGGGGGGCGAAAACGGCGGAGTCTTCCTGAATTCGCTCGATATGATGCTTCAGCCCGTCCTACTCGGGTCGCACGGCTACACACCGAGTGGGGCAAAGGGCTATTTGATGCTGACGAATGGAGAAGTCATATATAGCTCGTCGCCGGCGACGCCGACACAGTTCACACTGCAAACTGCCGGGATGGCGCCTAATTTCCTGCACATGTCGAATTTGTCTTTTGCGGCGAATGCCTTAGTGGGTGGGACTTAGTCAGACCTGCAAATTTCACCCAACCCCAGCAATCCCGATATTTTTCGCGTTCAGTGCCGACACCGGCTCCCAGTTTTGGTATGAATAGCATCAGTTTTCTGGGAGATGGATACAGCGATGAC
>JBIITV010000078.1:0-20558 GCA_044340325.1 Lysobacteraceae bacterium | reverse complement strand
ACGCGCCTTCTTCACGGGTGGCGAGATGGTGCGAAGCCGCACCCCAGCGCTGCGCGTCGCCGTGCCGGCTGCGGTACAGATACTCGACGTGGGCGACGGTCAGATGCGCTTCGTCTCCGACCACCTTGCGGCTGGAGGCGATGGAGTACAGGCGCGGCTGCAGCGGACGCAGGGCTTCCACCAGCGACTCCGCCGTCCACGCGCCGACATACGTCTGCAGCAGATCGATGATTTGCGACTGCGCCATCAGGGCGGCCAGTGCATCGCGTTGATCGGGCGCCAGCAGACGGTTGAGCGCGTCGCTGCCGGCATGTGCGGCGTGGGTCGCGATGAAGGGGCGGCTGAGGCGGGTGATCTCGCGCTTGCGGCCCAGCCAGTCGCGCAGCGGCAGCGACTCGCCGCCGTGGCTGACCGACGCGTCGGCGTCGAGATCGAGCGAGTGGGCGATGGCATCGACCAGCGCCGGTGGGTTCTCGATCCATACGCCCAGTGCATCGCCGGGCTCATAGTCGAGATGCGCGCCTTCGAGCGAGAGTTCCAGATGGCGTACATCGCGATCCGACCCGCGGCCGGTGATGCGGAGGTTGGTCAGCAGTTCTGCCGCGAACGGGCGTTCGCGCGTCCAGGCGAGCGGGGCGGCGGCGTGCGGACGCAATGGCGTGACGGTCGCCAGCGGCTGACGCGGCTTCAGCGCTTCTTTCGCTTCCGCGAACAGCCGCGAAGACCACGGTGCGGCGACGCTGTCGATATCGAGATCGGCGTCGGCGCGCGCGACCCAGCGCTGCGCGCCCAGGGCTTCGAGGCGCGCGTCGAGGCGCTGACCGATGGCGCAGAACTGCGGGTAGCTGGAATCGCCCAGCCCCAGCACCGTGAAGCGCAGCTGCGGCAACTGCGGCGCACGCTTGCCTTCGATGAATTCGACCAGCGCGCGGGCGTCGTCCGGAGGATCGCCGTCGCCCTGGGTGCTGATGACGATCGCGAGGAAACGCTCTTCCTTCAGTTCGCGCGTCTGGTAGGCGTCGGCGCGCAGCAGGCGGACCGGCAGTCCGTCGGCTTCGAGTTTCGCGACCAGCGCCTCGGCCACCCGCCGGGCGTTGCCGGTCTGGCTGCCGTAGACCACCGTGAGCCGGGTGCGGTCGGCGACTTCGGCATTCGCGCCCTCCAGACCTTCGGCACCTGAGCCGATTGCATTCGCGCCCTGTAAGGCCGCGCCTTGCGCCCTGGCAAGGCCGGCGGTATAGCCCGACAGCCACCACAGGCCGGCGCTGTCCAGACCTTCGACCAGACGTGCGATCTGGGCGTAGGGCTCGACCGACAGCGGCGTCTGCGCGAGCGAGGTCAGCGATACGGCGGGATTGGCTGGAGACATGACGGCCTGCAGTGCGGATGGAGGGGTCTGGATCAGGCTTCAGCCTAGGCCCGGATTTTTCCTTGCGGAAAGGAGCGCTTGTTATGCGCTTATGCCCGGCCGCACTTTCGGCGTAACAGGTGGTCGCAGATACTGGAACCCTACCGAGAGGATCATCCCCCCGCATGGATCTACCCCCGGATTTCCTCCTCTACGTCCTGATCGGCTTCGGTGCGCAGCTCATCGATGGCGCGCTGGGCATGGCCTACGGCGTCACCGCGTCCAGTCTGTTGCTGAGTTTCGGCGTGCCGCCGGCGGTCAGCAGCGCCACCGTGCATGCGGCCGAATGCTTCACCACCGGCACCTCGGCCATCTCGCACCACGCCTTCGGCAACGTCGACCGCAAACTGTTCAGGCGGCTGCTGTTGCCGGGCATGCTGGGCGCCGGTATCGGTGCCTACGCGCTGACCAGCATCGATGGCGAGATGTTGAAGCCCTGGATCGCCGGGTATCTGCTGTTGATGGGCTTGGTGATCCTGTTCAAGACGTTCAAGGAGCTGGTGCAGCGCGAAGTCACCACCCATCTCTCCACCGTCGGTTTCTTTGGCGCGCTGGCCGACGCCATCGGCGGTGGCGGCTGGGGGCCGATCGTGGCCAGCAATCTGATCGCGCGCGGCCATGAGCTGCGCCTCACCGTGGGTAGCGTCAATGCGGTGGAGTTTTTCGTCACCCTGACCGCGTCTGTCGTGTTCCTGCTGACCATGGGCACCGGCCATCTCGGCATCGTGTTGGGCCTCGCGCTGGGCGGCGTGATCGCCGCCCCGTTCGGCGCTTGGCTGGTGCGCTATGTGAAGCCGAAGTTCCTGATGCCGGTCGTCGGTCTGCTGGTGATCGCGCTCAGTCTCCGCACTCTTTACCATACCTTCAGTGGCTGATGCCCGTCAGCAGGCTGCCGCAATACCTGCGAAAGCAGGTGTTCAGAGACCTGTTCGCGCCCGCCATGTTGTTCACAACTCGATGCGGTGATCGCGCGCCTGCAGCGATCGCAAACGTCAAAACCGACAGGAATACCGGAACACAATGTCTTATCCAGCGTTGAGCCACCTCGATCGCCTCGAAGCCGAGAGCATTCACATCCTGCGCGAAGTCGCCGCCGAATTCCGTAACCCGGTCATGCTGTATTCGATCGGCAAGGACAGCTCGGTGCTGCTGCACCTGCTGCAGAAAGCGTTCGCGCCGGCGCGCTCGCCCATCCCGTTGATGCATATCGATACCGGCTGGAAATTCCGCGAAATGATCGCGTTCCGCAACCGGCGCGCCCAAGAAACCGGCATCGAGCTGCGCGTACATACCAACCCCGAGGGCGTGGCCCAGGGCATGAACCCGATCACCTTCGGTGCGACCGTGCATACCGACGTGATGAAGACCCAGGCGCTGAGGCAGGCGCTGGATCTGCACGGATTCGATGCGGCCATCGGCGGCGCGCGGCGCGACGAGGAGAAATCCCGCGCCAAGGAGCGGATCTTCTCGTTCCGCTCCGCGCAGCATCGCTGGGACCCGAAGAATCAGCGCCCGGAACTGTGGAGCCTGTACAACACCCGGATCCACAGGGGCGAATCGGTGCGTGTCTTCCCGATCTCGAACTGGACCGAGCTCGATGTCTGGTTGTACATCTACCGCGAGAAGATCGAGGTCCCGTCGCTGTATCTGGCGGACGAACGTCCGGTGGTCGAGCGCGACGGCGCGCTGATCATGGTCGACGACGAGCGCCTGCCGATGCGCGAGGGCGAAACGCCTTCGCTCAAGCGCGTGCGCTTCCGCACGCTGGGCTGCTATCCGCTGACCGGTGCGATCGAATCCGAGGCCGATACGCTTGAAAAAATCATCGCCGAGATGCTGGTCGCGACCACCTCCGAGCGTCAGGGGCGGGTGATCGATCACGATCCATCCGCTTCGATGGAGAAGAAGAAGCAGGAGGGCTATTTCTGATGTCCGCCATCATTCAAGATCACGACGCTGATGCCGCCGTTTCCGCCTATCTGCAGCAGCACGAACACAAACAGCTGCTGCGCTTCATCACCTGCGGCAGCGTCGACGACGGCAAGAGCACGCTGATCGGCCGCCTGCTGCACGACACCAAGCTGCTGCTGGACGATCAGTTGGCGGCGCTGGAGGCCGACAGCCTGCGTCATGGCACCCAGAACGGGGAGATCGATTTCGCGCTGCTGGTCGATGGCCTGCAGGCGGAGCGCGAGCAGGGCATCACCATCGATGTCGCCTACCGGTTCTTCAATACCGATCGCCGCAAGTTCATCGTCGCCGATTGCCCGGGCCATGAGCAGTACACCCGCAATATGGCCACCGGTGCGTCCACCGCCGATCTCGCCATCGTGCTGGTCGACGCGCGCAAGGGCCTGCTCACCCAGACCCGTCGTCACAGCTATATCGTGTCGCTGCTCGGCATTCGCCACGTGGTGCTGGCGGTCAACAAGATGGACCTGGTCGATTGCGACGAGGCGGTGTTCACGCGAATTGTCGACGACTACCGCGCGCTGGCCGCACAGCTTGGCATCGCGCAGGTGACGTCCATTCCTCTGTCCGCCCTCAATGGCGACAACATGCTGGCGCCGTCGGCTCAAATGCCCTGGTACACAGGGACGACGCTTCTGGAACATCTCGAAACCGTGCGCATCGACGATGCGCGCCGAAACCTTGGCCTTCGGATGCCGGTGCAGTGGGTGTGCCGCCCGGATCAGAACTTCCGCGGGTTCGCCGGCACCATCGTTTCCGGCGCGGTGGCGCCCGGAGACGCGATCGTCGCGCTGCCGTCCGGTCGTCGCTCGCGCGTCGCGCGGATCGTCGACGGTGGTGGCGGCGATCTCGCGGCTGCCGCAGTCGGTCGTGCGGTCACGCTGACGCTGGAAGACGAAATCGACATCAGCCGCGGCGATGTGATCGCCGCTGCGGACGCACCTCCCCAGGTCGCCGACCAGTTCGCCGCCCATGTGCTGTGGATGGGCGAACACGCGCTGCTGCCGGGTCGCCCGTACTGGCTGAAGATCGGTGCGCGCACGGTTGGTGCGTCGATCACCGAGATCAAGCACCGCGTCGATGTGAATACGCAGGAGCACTTGGCGGCGAAGTCGCTCGATCTCAACGAGGTCGGCTACTGCAATCTGCATCTCGATCAGCCGGTGCCGTTCGAGGCCTATGCCGACAGCCGCGAACTCGGTGGATTCATCCTGATCGATCGGCAGAGCAACGCCACCGTCGCGGCGGGCACGCTCGACTTCGCGCTGCGCCGCGCCGCGAATATCCACTGGCAGCATCTGGAAGTGGACAAGGTCGCGCGCGCGCGCAGCATGGGCCAGACGCCGCGCTGCCTGTGGTTCACCGGGTTGTCCGGCTCCGGGAAATCCACGGTCGCCAATCTGGTCGAGAAGCGACTGATGGCGATGGGGCTGCGCACCTATCTGCTGGACGGCGACAACGTCCGTCACGGCCTCAACAAGGATTTGGGCTTCAGCGACGAAGACCGTGTGGAGAACATCCGTCGCGTCGCCGAAGTGGCGAAGCTGATGGTCGATGCCGGTCTGATCGTGCTGGTGAGCTTCATCTCGCCGTTCCGCGCCGAGCGGCGGATGGCGCGCGAGCTGTTCGACGCTGCCGAGTTCATCGAAGTCTTCGTCGATACGCCGCTGGCGGTCGCCGAAAGCCGCGATGTGAAGGGTCTCTACGCCAAAGCGCGCGCCGGCAAGATTCCGAACTTCACCGGCATCGATTCGCCGTATGAAGTGCCGGAGGCGCCGGAGCTGCGCTTGGATACGCAGGCCGAAACGCCGGAAGCACTGGCAGAGGCGGTGGTGCAGCGGTTGCTCGGCGGCTGACGTGGACAACAAAACGCCCGGCGTGATGCCGGGCGTCGCGTTGTTCGAGTGATGGCGTCGAGTCGGCTATTTCGATGTCTTGCGTATGAGCTCGTACAGAAACAGCAACCCGACCGCACAGGCGATGGACACCGCGAAACCGGTGAATCTGCCCGTCAGGCCGATCATCGGCGCGATATAGCTGCCGACCCAGGAGCCGCCGATTCCCAACAGGATGGTCAGAATCCATCCCATCGAGTCGGCGCCGGGTTTGAAAAAGCGCGCCAGCACGCCAATGACAGCGCCGATGATGATCGTGTAGATCAAACTGAACATGGTCTTTCCCCCGCCAATTTGCAGGATGCAGCGCGGAGCGGCTGCGTTTGTAGCCTAACAGGCCGGCGTACATCCTGTGTCCTTCGGGGAAAGGCGGTTTTGTAGAGCGGAGCGCAGCCCCGCTTTCGCATTCGCCGGTTCGGGATGATCTCAAAAGCTTGTCATCCCGGGCCGTAGGCGAGGGATCTGCTTTGTTGCAGCGAACGTCAAGCAGATACCTCACATTCGTTCGGGATGACATGCTTCTTCGAATCCCGAATCCCGAATCCCGAATCCCGAATCCCGAATCCCGAATCCCGAATCCCGAATCCCGAATCCCGAATCAGCAGCAGCCGTGGTCGCCGTGATGATGCCCGCCCGCCACCGCCGCTACGCCGGTGGTCTCTCCACGAACGCTGGCGTTGCGGTGTTCGGCGAGCACGCGCGCCACGCATGAGGTGACTTTCTTTCCCATGGGAATATCCAGGAACTCGTTGGGGCCGTGCGCATTGGAATGCGGGCCGAGCACGCCGGTGATCATGAACTGGGCGCCCGGGAATTTCTCGCCGAGCATGCCCATGAACGGAATGGTGCCGCCTTCGCCCATGTACATCGCCGGCTTCCCGAAAAACTCCCGGCTGGCGTCGTCGATCGCCTGTTCCAGCCACGGCGTCATCGTCGGCGCGTTCCAGCCGGTGGAATCCTTTTCCAGGTGCAGCGTGACCTCGGCGCCGTTCGGCGGGTCGTGCAGCAGCGCTTCGGTCAACAGTTCGCCGGCCTGTTTACCGTCCAGAGTCGGCGGCAGGCGCAGGCTCAGCTTGACCGAGGTGTGCGGGCGCAGCACGTTGCCGGCCGACGACAGCGGCGGCATGCCGTCTGCGCCGGTGATCGACAGTGCCGGCCGCCAGGTGCGGTTGAGCACCAGTTCGGTCAGATCCGGATTCATCGGCGTCATGCCGGGCAGGAACGGGAACTTGTCGTAGATCGCGGTGCCCAGCACTTCGGCGCAGGTCTTCGCCTGCACCATGCGATCGGCCGGCACCTCCACGTGCAGGCCTTCGAGCAGGATGCGGCCGGTGTTTTCGTCTTCGATCCGCGAGAGCAGTTGGCGCAGGATGCGGAAGCTCGACGGCACCACGCCGGAAGCGTCGCCGGAGTGCACGCCTTCGTTCAGCACTTTAACGGTGAGGTTGCCGCCGGCCAGGCCGCGCAGCGAGGTGGTGCACCACAGTTGTTCGTAGTTGCCGCAGCCCGAATCGAGGCAGACCACCAGCGAGGGCATGCCGATCCGCGCGGCGAGATGATCGACGTAGGCGGGCAGATCGTAGCTGCCAGATTCCTCGCAGGCTTCGATCATCACCACGCAGCGCGCATGCGGCACGCCTTGTTCCTGCAGTGCCTGTACAGCAGCGATCGAACCGAAGATCGCATAACCATCGTCGGCGCCGCCGCGGCCATACAGGCGATCGCCCTTGATCACCGGCGTCCATGGGCCGAGATCGCTGTCCCAGCCGGTCATTTCCGGCTGTTTGTCGAGATGGCCATACAGCAGCACGCAGTCGTCGCCGGTGCCGGCATCGGCGCTGGCCGGGATGTCGACGAAGATCAGCGGCGTGCGGCCTTCGAGGCGCACCACTTCGACCTGCATGCCCTGCACGTTCTGCGCGCGCGCCCAGACTTCCATCAGCTTGACCGCGTCGTCCATGTAGCCGTGCGCGGCCCAGTCGCTGTCGAACATCGGCGACTTGTTCGGAATGCGGATGTATTCGACGAGCTGCGGAACGATTTCGTCGTCCCATTTGCCGCTCACGAAATCCAGGATGGAAGCCGGTTCGAACTTGCTGATGTCCATGGCGCGGAAGACCGTTGTGGAGTAGTGACCACATTGTACGCCCGCATCTGTAGGGATTTTCCTACACCTGCGTGCGGCGTTCACCGGCATCCGGATGGGTGGTCCGGCGATGGGACCGCATGGCGCGAATCCGGAGACTGTCCCTGTCGACGGAACAACGCCGACAGCTAAGACCGAACCCGGTCGACACCGTCAAATCAACCCATCTTTCCAAAAGGAAAATCGCATGAACATGTTCAACCTCAAGTCCCTGATCGCCGCCGCCACCCTCTCGCTGGCCCTGCTCGGCAGTGCTTTCGCCGCCGAGAAAGTGAACATCAACACCGCCGATGCCGCCACCCTCGACCGGGTGCTGGTTAACGTCGGTCCGACCAAGGCCGAGGCCATCGTCGCCTATCGCAAAGCCAACGGCGCGTTCCGCAGCGCCGAGCAGTTGGCGCAGGTCCAGGGCATCGGCCTGAAGACCGTCGAGAAGAACCGCGAGATGATTCTGGTCGGTGGGGGCGCAGCGGCCCCCGCGAAGCCGGCTGCAGCCAAGGCGACGGCTGCTGCGCCGAAGAAGCGTTGATGCTACTTGCGCTCCCGCGCGACGTTCGCCCTTCCCTCTCCCCGCACGCGGGGAGAGGGAGGCCGGAGGCCGGGTGAAGGGGCGGGCGAGGACCGGGCTCCGCTACACTCGCACCGTCCCTTCCGGAGCGTGTCATGTCCGCCAGCGTGCATCCGCGTCTGCGCTTGATTCCCGCGCACGAGTACCGCCGCGAACGCTGGCGGAATGGCCTGGGCTGGACCCGGGAGATTCTGCGCTCCACCGGCTGCGGGACAGACACCGGCGACGATTGGGACTGGCGGATGTCGATCGCCGAAATCGAGCGCGACGGGCCGTTCTCGGTGTTTCCCGGAATCGAGCGCGAACTGGTGCTGCTGCAGGGCCAAGGGCTGCGTCTGCGCTTCGACGACGGCGATGTGAGCGAGGTCGATCCGCCGCACGGTCGCGTGCGTTTCGCCGGTGAGCGGATCGTATTCGGCGAACTGATCGATGGCCCGACCCATGATTTCAATCTGATGTGGCGACGCGACCGCATCGACGCCGAGCTGTGGCATCGCCCGCTGGTGGGTTCGATGGTGCTGTTCATTGAGCCCGGCGAACAGTGGGCCGTGCATGTGCTGTCCGGCCATGCGCAGGCCGACGACGGCGGCGGCGACCGTGAGATCGCCGCGATGGGCGATACCTTGCTGTTTGCCGCCACTTCCACCCGTGGGCGCTTTGCGCTCAATGGCGGCGGCGAAGTGCTGGTGATCCGGCTTCGGCCGCGTTGAGCGACCGGAAGCACTTCAGAAAAGATTCGCGACCAGCACCACTGCCGTCGCTGTTGCGGACGCTGCCGCCACGCTGACGATCATCTGTTTCGCGCTGCGGCCGCGCGCCCAGAGCCACAGACCCGACAAGCCCAGCAGGATCATGCTGATCGCGAAGCTGTTGCTGAGGATGAGCCAGCCGGTGCCGCCGCTGTACGCCTTGTGCAGGCGATTGAGTGCCGCGAGCGTGCTGTAACTCGATCGTTTCAATTCGGCGGTCTCGCCCCCGACTTTGTATTCCAGGGCCCAACCCTCGCTGGCGGTGCCGCCGGTGAGTGTCCACCGCTGCGGGCCTTTCGCCGGTTCGCCCGGCGGCGGCTTGCGGATGATCTGCGCGTCCAATCCCTCGGATTCGCCCAGCCACAGCGACAGCGCTTCCGCACTCTTGCGCGCATCTGCAGGTACCGCCAGTTCGCGCTTGCCGAGTTCCTCGCTGTCGCCCTGCGGCCAGGCACCGTCGCCGAAGCGGTGGGTCATGATCAGTCCGGTACTGCCGTAGAGCACCGCCGCCAGCGCACCCCATGCGCCGACCCAAAGATGCAATTGCCGGATCCAGCGATGGAGGGAAGCGCGGGGACGGCCTGCGGCGGGGGAGGCGATGGATTCGGACATGGGGTGGGCTGGCTGCGATGTCGTGGAGTGGGAAGTGGTGCGATCGGCGCGATCAGAACTTGAAGTTCAGCGTCACATACGCCGAGCGCGGCGCGCCGGTGGTGATGTTGTTATCGGTGTGCGCCGACGGGTAATACACCTTGTCGAAAAGATTTTCGACATTGAGCTGCGCCGAGAAGCGGTCGTCGAACCTGTAGTACACCGCACCGTCGTAGCGCGTGTAGCTTTTCAGCGTGACCGCATTGCTGATCGTAGCGTAGGACTCGCTGCGATAGGCGGCGCCAAGCGCGACGCCCCAGCGGTTGCTGAAATCGTAGCGGTTCCACACGCCGAGCGAAGTTTCAGGCGTCTGTGCCAGGACCTTGCCGGCCGGCGTGGTGCCGACGGTGCGCACGGTGCGCGCATCCAGCCACGCATAGCTGCCGATGACCTGCCATTTCTCGGTGAGGTTGCCCGCCAGCGACAGCTCGACGCCGTCCACGCGCTGGCTGTCGCCCGCGAGCAGGATCAGGCGGGTCGAATCGGTGGGGTCGGCGATCGCGGCATTGCTGCGGTCGAGGCGGAACGCAGCGGCTTCGGCGGTCAATCTTGGGCGGATTTCCCATTTCGCGCCGATTTCGGTGTTCCTGAACTCTTCGGAATCGATGGACTGGCTGTTGAAAGCGAGCGAGCCGAGCTGTTCGCCAGAACGCGGCAGATAGGTCACGCCGTAGCTGGCGTACAGCGACAGCTGTTCGACCGGCTTGAACACCACGCCCACGCGCGGCGACCACAGTTTGTCCGACGAAGACAACTGTCGGCGATCCGGCGTCACGCCTGTGCGCAGATCGGTGAAGTCGACATCGAACTGGTCGTAGCGCAGACCGACGATCGCCGACCATTTCGGAGAGAACTCGATCTGATCCTGCGCGTACACCGCCGCGACTTTCGCGACGCCAGTGTTGCGGGCATCGCCGCTGCCGCCGACGCTGTTGTTGGCGTAAACCACAACCGGCGAGACCGTCGGCGCCGCGAGCGGCACCGTGCAACCGGTCGGGCCGCTGAGGTTCCGGCAGGGCGAGCCCGCGCCGAGCACGAACAGCCCGCTGCGACGCAGGTTGTCGGTTTCCTGGCGGCCGAATTCGACGCCGGTCATGAACTTGTGCTCCACCGCGCCGATGGTCGCCGAGAAGATCAGATCGGTCTGATTGAACACATTCTTGCGGTCGGTGTCCTGATGGTAGGCCGAGAGCGCGACCGTGGTCGCGGCCGCATCGACGTTGCCGGGGAACACGTTCTGATAGGTCTTGTCGTAGCCGGCGACGCGGGTGCGATTGCGCAACACGGTGCCGTCGCCGAAATCGTGCTCGATCAGTGCACTGAATGCATTCACCTCGGCATCGCTGTGGCTGGCATCTGGATCGCCGAAGAAGGTGTCGCGAGCGGTCGCGACCGGATAGCGCGTGCCGTTGAACGCATTCGCATAGGAAGGAATGCCGCGGTCGGCGGTGCGTTCGTCGCGGAAAAATTCGTAGCCCAGCGTGATCAGCGTGTTTTCGCTGGCATGGATTGCGGCGGTCGGGTTGATGCCATGACGCTTCAGTGTGTAGCCATCACGGAAGCCCTCCGAATCCTCGTACACACCGGTGACACGGAACGCCAAGGCGTCGCTGAAGGGATGCGCATAATCTGCGCTCACGCGGCGCTTCTGCCACGACCCCAGCTGCAGACCGACGTTCAACACTTCGCGCCAGTCGGCGGTCTTCGTCACCCGGTTCAACAGCCCGCCGGGGCTGCCGCGACCGAAAATCATCGCGTTCGGGCCCTTGAACGCCTCGATCCGCTCGATGTTGTAGGTGTCGCGGTAGTACTGCACGTCGTCGCGCATGCCGTCGACGAAGAAATCCGCGGTCGAGCTGTTGCCCCGGAACACCAGCCCGTCGCGATTGCCTTCGCCCTGGGTGATGCCGATGCCCGGCACATAGCGCACGGCGTCGGCCATGCCCTGCACCCCGCGGTCGCGCATCTGCTGCTCGGTGACCACCGTGATCGCCTGTGGCACATCGCGCAGTGGGGTGTCGGTCCTGGTGGCGCTGGTGCTGCGCTCGGCCTGATAGGTATTCAGACGCTGCCCGCGCACGCGGACGGTGTCCAGATCCACGGCTTCTTTCTCGGCGGCGGGCATGTCCATGGCGCTGGCGGCGTGCGCAGCCGTGGCAAGCAGGGTCATCAACGCGGCGCCGAGGGCGACAGCGAGAGGAGTCGGGGTCAGGAGGCGGTGTGTCATCAGGATGGATTCGCGTGGTGCGCTGCGGGGGTGGCGCGATGGATTCCATGTTAATGAGAACTATTCGCAAATACAATCGCTTCGCAAAAAGATTGCTGCTGGTGGTTTGGGACTGCCATGTCTCCACCGGCTTGACCCCTTGCGCCCACCGCGTACGATGCCGCGACCCCACTGATGAAGTTCCCTTGGACACTGCCTGCCTCATGCGTGCCGAAAAACGTCGATGCGACGGAAGCGTGTCTGCATGACGCTCTTGCTCGTCCGCCACGGACAGGCCAGCTACGGCGCCGCCGATTACGACAATCTCTCCGAGCGCGGGCAGCTGCAGTCGCGCCGGCTCGGCGATTGGTTGGCGCGCGGCGGGCACCGGTTCGAGGCGGTGGTGGTGGGCGGCATGCGCCGGCACCGGCAGACCGCCGAGGGCGTGGCCGAGGCCTTCGCCGCGCAGGGGGAACCGCTGCCTGAGCCGGTCGCCGACGAGGGATTTGCCGAGTTCGATCATCAGGCCGTGTTCGGCGCCTACGTTGCGCGCGATCCGGAGCACCCCATCGCTGTGGCCAGCCGCAGCGGCCACCCGCGCGATGTGGCGCCGATGCTGCGGGCCGCGCTGCTGGCGTGGGCGCACGATGAATTGCCGGGCCTGCCTGAATCCTGGGCCGCGTTCGGTGCGCGCGTGCAGTCGGCGGGCGAACGGCTGGAAGCCCTGGCGGGCGACCGTGAAGTGCTGGTGCTGAGCTCCGGCGGGGTGATTTCGCGCCTGGCGCAGATCGCGCTGGATGTCCCGGTGACGCGTGCGGTTGAACTCAATCTTTCTTTGCGCAATACGGCGCTGTCGGAGTTCCATCCGCAGGGCGGCCGTTTGCGGATGAATTCCTGGAACGCGTTGCCGCATCTGCACGGCGCGCGCGAGTTGTGGACGTATTATTGACCGCGCCGACGCGCATGAAGGATCGAGACCCGATGAGCACTGAACGCGCCGCCACGCTGTTTCCGTTTTCCGAACGCTCGCTCGAGCTGCAGACCGCGGTCTCGCATTTCGTGGCCGGAAGAATCATTCCGGCGGAAGTCGCATTCCAGACGCATGCGGCCGATCCGCAGATGCGCTGGACCATTCCACCGCTACTGGAATCGTTGAAGGCCGAGGCCAAAGCGCAGGGATTGTGGAACCTGTTCCTCCCCGATCCCGTTCTCGGCGCCGGCTTGAGCAATCTCGATTACGCGCCGATCGCCGAACTGACCGGCCGCAGTGTCTACGCGCCGGAAATCTTCAATTGCAGTGCGCCGGATACCGGCAACATGGAAGTGCTGCTGCATTTCGCCACGGCCGAACAGCAGGCGCCGTGGTTGCCGCGATTGCTGGCCGGCGAGATCCGCTCGGCGTTCGCGATGACCGAACCGGATGTCGCCAGCTCCGACGCCACCAACATCGCGCTGCCGATCGTGCGCGAGGACGACGAATTCGTCATCAACGGACGCAAATGGTGGACCACCGGCGCTGGAGATCCGCGCTGCGAAATCCTGATCGTGATGGGCGTGACCGACCCGGACGCACTGATGCACCGCCGCCAGTCGATGGTGCTGGTACCGATGAGCACCCCGGGCGTGCGCGTGCTGCGGCCGTTGACGGTATTCGGCTACGACGATGCGCCGCACGGCCATGTCGAAATCGAGTTCACGGATGTGCGCGTACCAGTCGCTAATCTGCTGCGCGAATCCGGCAGCGGCTTCGAAATCGCGCAGGCGCGGCTGGGCCCGGGGCGGATCCATCACTGCATGCGCCTGATCGGCCTGGCGCAGCGCGCGCTGGAATCGATGATCGAACGTGCGCGCAGCCGCGAGGCCTTCGGTCGGCCGCTGGGCGGACACGGCATGACACAGGAAGCCATCGCGCTGTCGCGCTGCGAGATCGAACAGGCGCGCCTGCTGACGCTGCAGGCTGCGGCGGCGCTCGATGCGCGTGGCAACAAGGGTGCGAAGGATCTGATCGGCATGATCAAGATCGTGGCGCCGCGCATGGCTTGCGCGGTGATCGATCGCGCGATGCAGGTCCATGGCGGCGGCGGCCTGTCGCAGGATCATTTTCTGGCCCAGGCCTATGCCGGTGCGCGATCGCTGCGTCTGGCCGATGGCCCGGACGAAGTGCATATCGCGTCGTTGGCGCGCTCGATGTTGAAAGGCTGAGGTCGAACGCATGACGACGCATCCGCTTGATCTTCTCGCCGAATCGCTGGCGACCTACCTCGAAGCGAACGTCGCTGGCTTCCGCGGCCCGCTGACCGCGACCAAGTTCAAGGGCGGCCAGTCCAACCCGACCTATCGCATCGATGCGGCCAGCGGCACCTATGTGCTTCGCCGGAAACCGCCGGGCCAGCTGCTGCCGTCGGCGCATGCGGTAGACCGCGAGTTCCGGGTGCTGCAGGCACTGTACGGCACGGCCGTGCCGGTGGCGCAGCCGCTGCATCTGTGCGGCGATGTGTCGATCATCGGATCGATGTTCTACCTGATGAGCTTCGTGGATGGCCGGATCTTCTGGGATCCGTCGCTGCCCGAGATGGATCCTACCGGACGCGCGGATGTCTATACCGGCATCATCGACGCGATGGCGGCATTGCACACCATCGACCCGGTCGAGGTCGGTCTGGGCGATTACGGCAAGCCCGGCGGTTATTTTCAACGCCAGATCAAGCGCTGGAGCGAGCAGTATCGCGCCAGCGAAACGCGGCCGATCGCAGCGATGGATAGGCTGATCGATGCATTGCCCGCACGCTGCCCGGCCGACGACGGCGTGGTCGCGCTCGCGCACGGCGATTTCCGCATCGACAACCTGATGTTCCATCCAAATGAGCCGCGCGTGATCGCGATCGTCGATTGGGAATTGTCGACGTTGGGTCACCCGCTGGCGGACCTTGGCTATTTCTGCATGGCGCTCCGTCTGCCGCGCAATCCGGCATTGCCGGGGCTGGCGGGTTTGGATCGCGAGGCGCTTGGTATTCCCGATGAAGCGGCGTTGCTCGCGCGCTATTCGCAGGTGACGGGAAGACCGATTCCTGCCGATTGGCCTTTTGTGTTGGCCTTCAGCTTCTTCCGCCTTGCCGCGATCGCGCAGGGCGTCGCCAAACGCGCCGAGCAGGGGAATGCATCCAGTGAGCAGGCGATGCAGGCCGGACGCATGACCGGAATCTTGGCGACGTTGGGGGTGGAAGTCTTGGACTGATGGTGTTCGTCGCGGCTTGCGGCGCTCCCACAAGATCCGCACCGATCACCGTCAGAGGGCGCACCCTATGCGGTTGAGACTTTAGTCATCGATCGTCGCGAACCCAAATGCCGCCGTGCTCTATTTTTACCGGGAATTTTGCCGCCGGCTCGTAGGCGGGCGCGCACAGCGCGGTGCCTTCGCGGATGTCGAAGCGCGCGCCGTGCAGCACGCAGGCGATGCTGCCTTCGACGGTATCGACTTCGCCGGAAGACAGTTCGAATTCCTCATGCGTACAGCGGTCTTCGAGCGCATACAGCTCGCCATCGAGATTGACCACAAGGATCGGCGTGTCGTCGGCCCAAACGACGGTCTTCTCTCCGGGCAGCAGCTGCGCGGTCGCGCAGACGAAGGTCCAATCGCTCATGGCTGCGGCTCCAATGTCTTCTCCAGCACCTCGAACCTCAGATCGTCGCGCTTGGGCAGGCCGTAGCGTGGGTCGCCGTAGGGAAACGGCTTCTTGATGCCGGTGCGCATGTAGCCGCGACGCTCGTAGAAGGCGATCAGTTCGTCGCGGCAGTCGATCACGGTCATGCGCATGCGAGCGCAGCCCAGCGTTTCGCGCGCAAGGCGTTCGGCTTCCGCCAATACGATCTTGCCGATGCCGCTGCCCTGCGCATCGGGGCTCACCGAGAACATGCCGAAGTAAGCGGTCGTTACGCCGTCATCGCTGGGCTGGGTCGCGATGTTGGCGCATGCGACCAGGCGCGGGCAGTCTTCGTCGGCGCTGTCGACCGCCACCAGCACGAGGCTACCCGGCGTATCGATATCCGTGCGCAGCATATCGGCGTCGATGCGCTGGCCATCGAGGATGTCGGCTTCGGTCGTCCAGCCTTGGCGGCTGACATCCCCGCGATATGCGGAGGTCACGAGTTCGATCAGTGCGGGGATGTCGTCGTGGGTGGCGGTGCGGAAACTGAGCATGACGGCCAAACGATGGGTTCCTTCTGTGCGGGCGCGGCGTTCAGCCGAGCAGACGGCGGACTTTGGCGAGCGCAGCGGCGAAGCGTTCGATCTCGTCGTGCGTGTTGTAGAACGCGAACGAGGCGCGACAGGTCGCGGCGACGCCGTAGAACTGCATCAGCGGGTGCGCGCAGTGGTGACCGGAGCGCACCGCCACGCCTTCCAGATCGAGCAGCGTGGCCAGATCGTGCGCATGCGCGCCTTCGACCAGGAAGCTGATCACTGCGGCTTTTTCGGTGGCGGTACCGAGGATGCGCAGGCCGTCGATCTTGCCCAGCGCTTCGGTCGCGTGGGCCAGCAGCTCGGCTTCGCGCGCTTCGATCGCGTCCATGCCGATCGCGGTCAGGTAATCGACTGCCGCACCAAGGCCGATATGGCCGGCGATGTTCGGCGTGCCCGCCTCGAAGCGATGCGGACCGTCGTTGAACACCGTGCCCTCGAAGCGTACTTCCTTGATCATTTCGCCGCCGCCGAGGAACGGTGGCATCGCGGCGATATGCTCGCGGCGCGCCCACAGCACGCCGGTGCCGGTGGGGCCGCACATCTTGTGGCCGGTGATCGCGTAGAAATCGCAGCCCAGCGACGGAATGTCGAGTGCGCGATGCGGCGCAGCCTGCGAACCATCGATCACGGTGACGATGCCGCGCCTGCGCGCTTCGCGGCAGATTTCGCGCACCGGGTTGACCGTGCCCAGCACATTGCTGACATGAGTGAGGCCGAGAATCTTCACCTCCGGCGTCATCGCTGCATAGAGCGCGTCGAGATCGAGCGTGCCGTCCTCGCGGATCTCGGCGACCTTGATCGTCGCGCCGGCGCGTTCGGCGACGAGCTGCCATGGCACTATGTTGGCGTGATGTTCCATCCGCGACAGCAGAATCGAGTCGCCGGATTTCAGTCGCGGCAACGCCCATGCATACGCGACCAGATTGATCGCGAACGTGGTGCCGCTGCACAGCACCAGTTCGTCGCGGTGCGCCTTGAAAAAACCTGCGAGTTTCGTCCGCGCGCCTTCGTAGGCGTCGGTCGCCTCGGAACCCAGCGCATGCACCGCGCGGCTGACGTTGGCGTTGTAGCGGCGATAGAAATCGTCGACGGTATCGATGACAGTCGCTGGTTTTTGCCCGGTGTTGGCCGAGTCCAGATAGATCAGCGGTTTGCCGTGGACTTCTCGGGTCAGTAGCGGGAAGTCGGCGCGGATCGCGGTCCAGTCGCGTGCGGTATCGACAAGCTGGGCATTCATGCTGGCGTCACTCGCGCAAGATGCGCATCAAGCGTGATGGTCAAGGACTCGCGCAGCGCGGCATCGTCGATGCCGGCCAGCACTTCGCGGCAGAACGCGGCGGTGAGCAGCGCGCGTGCATCGGCTTCGGGCAGGCCGCGCGAGCGGAGATAGAACAGCGCGGTCGGATCGAGCTGGCCGACGGTGGCACCGTGCGCGGCCTGCACTTCGTCGGCGTGGATGACCAATACCGGCTGCGTATCGATCTCGGCTTGTGCCGACAGCAGCAGATTCTTGTTCGAAAGATTCGCATTGGCGCCGTCAGCGCCCTCGCGGATGACGATGCCGCCGTGGAACACTGCGCGTCCGCGCCCGGCGCCCAGCCCGCGCCAGAGCAGGTCGCAGGACGTATCGCGGGCGATGTGTTCGATACCCAGCCGTGTGTCGAGATGGCGCTTGCCGTCGGCGAACAGCACGCCGTTGGCGACAAGCGTCGCGCCTTCGCCTTCTAGGCGTACATTCAGCTCGTGGCGCGACAGCGCAGCGCCGAGTTCGAGATCGGTGCGGCGGTAGTCGGCATCGCGCGCGAGCACCGCGTCGGTGCGCGCGAATGCGCTGGCGCCTTCGGCCTCCGCCTGCACGCGCACGTGGGTGAGCCGCGCACGCTGGCCGAGATGGACGTGACTGACATGATTGGCGAGACCGCGATGCTCGCCAAGCGCGATGTGATGCTCGATCAGAGACAGTGCGGCACCGTTGCGCAGAGCGATGACATTGCGCAGGGCGACGCCCGCCTCGGGCGAGATGCCTGTGGAGAGGAAGACCAGATGCAGCGTCGCGAGCGCGCCGGTGGTCCGGTCGACGCGCACCACCGCACCTTCCTCTGCGAGTGCGGCGTTGATCATGGCGAATACTTCATCGGCGCCGGCGTAGCGGCGCTGCAGGAAATTGGCATCGCGCGGATCGCCGTTCTGCAGTATCTGCGACAGCGGTTGCGCGTCGATGCCGGCAGGCAGCGTGGACACATCGCTGTGCGATGCATCGAAGCGACCGTCGATGAACGCGAGTCGTGGTGTCGGAACAGTGTCCAAGGCTTTCGCAACGGCATCCGCATCGGCGGCCGACGCGGGCGCAGCCACGAACGCACGCCGTTCCAGCGCGCGCAGCGGCGTGTATTTCCAGGCTTCGCTGCGCGGCCCGGGCAGACCGTCGCGCAGCGCCGCATCCAGGGCTTCGCGCCGGTGCGCGCCGAGACCCGCAGCCTCGCGCTGGGCGAGGCCGCCGAATGCGGTCGCGAAGGCGTCGAGCAGTGCGCTCATCGTGCAGCCGCCTCGGGCGCGACACGATCTTTGATCCACGCGTACCCGTGTGCTTCGAGTTCCAATGCAAGTTCCGGTCCGCCGGTTTCGACGATGCGTCCATCGGCCAGCACGTGCACCACGTCCGGTCTGATGTAATCGAGCAGTCGCTGGTAGTGGGTAATCACCACGAACGCGCGATCCGGGCTGCGCAGTGCGTTGACACCGTCGGCGACCGCTTTCAGCGCATCGATATCGAGGCCGGAGTCGGTCTCGTCGAGGATCGCCAATTTCGGTTCCAGCACTGCAAGCTGGAAGATCTCGTTGCGCTTCTTCTCGCCGCCGCTTCGTTGACGCCGCGATGCAGCAGTTCGTCCTTCAGGTGCAGCACCGCGAGTTTTTCGCGCACGCGCTTGAGGAACTGCATCGAATCGAGTTCGTCTTCGCCGCGCGCCTTGCGCTGCGCGTTGAGCGCGCTGCGCAGGAAGTAGGTGTTGTTCACACCCGGAATCTCGACCGGATACTGGAACGCCAGGAACACCCCGAGCGCGGCGCGCTCTTCCGGTTCCAGCGCCAACAGGTCGCGGCCTTCGAACGAGACGCTGCCTTCGGTGATCTCGTAGCCGTCGCGGCCGGCGATGATGTTGCCCAGCGTGGATTTTCCGGCGCCGTTCGGGCCCATGATGGCGTGCACTTCGCCGGGCTTCACATCCAGCGTGAGGCCTTTGAGAATGTCTTTGCCGGCGACGCGGGCGTGGAGGTTGTCGATCTTCAGCATGATGATTTCTTGATGCCTTGCTGGCGATGTTCGTGAGGAGGAATTAGTGAAAAGAACTTGTGGAATCAATCTTCGGAGGCCGGCGACCAGCGCAGCAGGCCCCATGCGGCGACCATGGCCCACACGGTTTCGAGCACGACGAACGGCATGAACCGCACCAGCCACGCCGAATAACCGCACATCAGCGCACCGACGAGGTTCATCGCCAGAAAGCTGCGCGAGTGTTCGGAAATGGTCCGCCGCTGGTTCAGCACGAAGGCGATCAGCAGGATGGAGACGCCAAGCGTGCCGATGATGTCGCTGAGGGTCATGCCGGAACTCCTTCCGAAAGTTCGCGCAGCGCATCGACGGCGTCGTCGCGATGCGTCCATGGCACGAACAGATGGTCGTGATAATAGGCGGACACGGCATTGCAGGGAATGTCGCGTGCGGCCAGCGCGGCGGCGATCGCCGCCATCATCCCGACGGCTTCGAGACTGGAGTGGATGCGCAGAGTAATCTGCGCCCACAGGGCTTCGTCGGTGTTGGTCTCCGCGACCGGCACGATCACGGTCATGCCTTCTGCTTCGCGGAACAGCATGATCGCGTTTGCGGGGACAGACGCGTCCGCCGACTGCGTGCGGATCGCGCACGGATGCGCGGCCAGCTCTGGCGCCAGCCCCGCCAGCAGCCGCGGCAGATCGGTTTCGCCGATAGCGACCGCGTTCATCCGACCGAGCCTTCGAGCGAGACTTCCAGCAGCTTCTTCGCTTCCACCGCGAATTCCATCGGCAGTTCGCGGAAGACCGTCTTGCAGAAACCGTCGACGATCAGCGACACGGCATTCTCTTCCGAGATGCCGCGGCTGCGGCAGTAGAACAGTTGGTCGTCGCTGATCTTCGAGGTGGTGGCTTCGTGCTCGACGGTCGCGCTGGGGTTCTTCACTTCGATGTAGGGGAAGGTGTGCGCGCCGCAGCGCTTGCCGATCAGCAGGCTGTCGCACTGGGTATGGTTGCGCGCGCCGTCGGCACCGCGCTCCACTTTCACCAGGCCGCGATAGCTGTTCTGGCCGCGTCCCGCGCTGATGCCCTTGCTGACGATCTTCGACTTGGTGCGCTTGCCGATGTGGATCATCTTGGTGCCGGTATCGGCCTGCTGACGGTGGTGGGTCAGTGCGACCGAGTGGAATTCGCCGGTTGAATCGTCGCCGAGCAGCACGCAGGACGGGTATTTCCAGGTGATCGCCGAGCCGGTTTCGACCTGGGTCCAGCTGATCTTGCTGCGCGCGCCGCGGCATTCGCCGCGCTTGGTGACGAAGTTGTAGATGCCACCGACGCCGTTCTCGTCGCCGGGATACCAGTTCTGCACCGTCGAATACTTGATCTCGGCGTCGTCCAGCACTACCAGCTCGACCACCGCCGCGTGCAACTGGTTTTCGTCGCGCATCGGTGCG
>JBIITV010000210.1:0-5640 GCA_044340325.1 Lysobacteraceae bacterium | reverse complement strand
CATCGTAGAAGACCCGCGTGGTCTGGTCCTTCGCAGCATCCAGCGTCGTCGGCCGCAGCGCGGCCAGCGTCGTCGCCGTCGGGCTGGTGCTGGCGTTCGCATAGCGGATCGTCTTCACCACCCGGCCACCGAAGTCGTACACCGTCTCGGTCACGTAGTTGTTCGCATCGATTGTCGCGATCTGACGATCCGCCGCGTCGTACAGATAACGCGTTGTGCGCGCCGTCGCCGCCGTGTTCGCACCATCGGTCACGCTCACCTGCGTCAGCCGGTTCGCCGCATCGTAGGTATACGTCGTCTTCTGCGTCTGGCTGGCGTCCACGCCCACCACTGTCTCAGTCGCGAGCCGGCCGGCGGTGTCGTAGCTCCGGCTGCTGGTGCGGTCGTTGGCCGCGCTGGTCTGCACCCAGGCCTGCGCGGCGGTCAGCGTCGGTGCGGTCGCCGCGAACACCAGTTCGGTCTTGGTGACCGCGCCTGCGGACAGCCACGCCGTGGTGTTCACCCGCGTCGCATGGGCGACGCTCTGCACGATACGACCCACGCCGTCGTACACCGTCTGCGCGACCGCGCCGGTGCCGTCGACCGTGGCGATCAGACGCCCGGCGTTGTCGTAGAAGAAGTAGCTGCGCGCACCGGCCGCATCTTCGCTGGCGCGCAACCGCCCGGTGCTGTCGTAGTAGAACTGTGTCGTGCGCGTCACCGCGCTGCCCGACACCGTGCCGACCTCACTGCTGGACAGCAGCATCCCCGCCTTGTTGCGCGCTTCGGTGCGCACCACGCCGGTGTCCGTGGTCAGCTTGATCTGGTTCGCGCTGTCGACGTAGGCATAGCTCGACAGCACGGTCGTGGCGTCGTTCGCCGCGATCCACGCCGCGTAGCCGACCGGGTCGATCTGCGGATCGGGCATCGCGGTCGTCGATACATCCCTGCTCAGCACGCTCAGCAGGCGGCCCATGCCGTCGTACAGATAATCCGTCACCTCGCTGCCGCCCGGCGCGGTGCCGGCCAAGCTCCGGCTGGCGCCGTGCACGGTGATCTTCTGGCGCAGCAGCCCCTGCGCGTCGTAGCTGAAGCTGGTCAGCCCGGTCGCAGTATCCAGCACGCCGTTGCCGTTCACATCCGCGCTCACGCTGGCGTACTGTGCGCTCTGCGACAGGCGGCCCTTGATGTCGTAGGTGTAAGTGGTCAGCGCGCTGCTGGACTTGCGCAGCGCAGTCGCGTTCGTCGCCCAGCTGTTGAGCGAGGTCTCGTCGTACGTGCCGGTGTAGCTCGCACCCAGGTAGCGCCGCTCGCTCGCCACCTGGCCGATGCCGTTGCCGGTGGTGGCATAGGTGAACTCGGTCACCTCGCCCGCCGCGTTGACCAGGAAGCGCAGACGTGCGCTGGTGTCGTAGACGTAGTTGCGGGTCAACAACCCCGATGGCAGGTTGGTGTTGCCGGCGTGGGTCGGGTCCAGACCGTCGGCATCGGCCACCGTGTAGCGCTTCTCGGTGAGCATCAGGTTGGTCGTGGCGTGATAGGTCCACTCGACCGTATTGCCCTGCTGGTCGCACTGCAGCGTGCGGTTGCCGTTGGCGTCGTACTTGAACACCGTATCCACTGCGGCGACCCCGCCGGCGCTCGGCGCCTGGGTCATGCGGGTCAGGTTGCCCGAGGTGTCGTAGCTGTAGCTGGTCTTCTGCCGCAGCCCGTTGACCGCCGGCTCCAGCACCCCGGTCAGCTGCCTGCTGGCGTCGTACTCGTAGGTCCAGGTCCGGCCTGCGCCATCGACCACATCGGTCGAGCCGGCGTTGTAGGTGAAGGTCGTGATCTGGGTCGAGCTGTCGCTTGCGCTGCCCTGGGTCACCGTCTTCACCCGGAACCCGCCGCTGCCGTCGGCTTCCCAGGTGTACGCCACCGTCACCCCGTCGCTGGTACTCACGCTGGCGATGCGCAGATCGCTCACCGTCGTGCTGGTATACGTGTAGCTGGTGCGGAAGCGCTTGCCGTCGTTGTTGGCCGCCGTGGTGCCGTCCCAGGCGTTGTCGGTGGTGATCTCCGGAGTCAGATCGGTCTGCACCCAGCTAAGACGGCCGCTGCCGTCGGGGTTCTCGTAGCCGTAGCTCACCTGTGTGCGCAGGGTCGCGCTGCCGTTCTCGCGCGTGCTGATCGAGGACAGCTGACCCACGCTGTTGTAGCCGAACACGATCGCGTCCGCCGTCGCGCCGCTGCCGTCCACCGAACGCACTTCGGAAATCCGGTTGCTCGCGTCGTAGACAATGTCGTACTGCGCCGGCGTGCTGCCGTCGCTCTTGAGATCGCGGATCCGGATCAACCGACCCTTCAGCGTCGCGCTGGCGTGATCCGCGTACAGCTCCTCGCGTCGCGTCGACCCTTCCACGTACGTCCACTGGCTGGTCGTACCGTTCCAGGTGATGCTGTCGTGCGCGCCATCGCCACCGGTGGTGACGTACTTGTTCGCGGTCCCCGAATACGCGAACACCAGCGTCTGTCCGTCGCCGGTGGTCAGGCTGACCGTGCTGGCGGCATTGTTGAGCGCACCGCTGAGCGCCACGTTGCGCTCGAACCCCGTCACCCAGCCGTCCTGGCCCTGACCCGACACCGTCCCACGGCTGTTGTAGGTCCGCAGCAGCGTCGCGCTCAACCCCCGCACCAGCAGACTCTCGTCCAATTCCTGCAAAACCAGATTGCCCGTCGCCAGATTCACCGACTGACCGCCCCGCAGTTGGCCCAACCCCGAGGAACCGCCCGAACTGCCCCCCAACTGCGTCAACGATGTATTGAACAGCCCAAGTCCGGCACCGGTGAACACTGCAACCATGGTGTAAAGCCCCTGTATTTTTGATCGATGTGCGCTGATCGATAGGTTCTATCGATGCGCAGCAAGCGCGGCTCCTTCCATGATGCAATCCATGCGCTTCTGTCCAGCCCACAAGCAAAAGGTTTAGGGGAAAAGTGCTGAAAAAGATTCAAAGCAACTGCACAGCAAACTGCAGGTCCATGGCAAAGCGTTAGGGCTACAGGTTTCCCGGTAAAGCCGGGGGATGCTCACATTGATCCGGTCGCAGTGTTTCTGACTTCTGCATTCTCGATCCGGCGACAAGCAAGATGCGCAGACGCGAATGGTCTTTGTCCGATTCACGATCCGTGCCGTTTCAGGGGCAAGACCGGGTACGGACGCGAGAGGCAACGAACTTCGCGCCGCCGCCCTGCTGCAAAAAGGGAACGGTGGGCCGGACACCCGCGACCGGACACAAAAAAGCCCCGGCGAACCGGGGCTGATTGTGTATCGCGCGGAAAGGGACTGCGTTGGATCAGAACGCGAACTGGGTACGCAGCGCGTACTGGCCTGTTTCGTCGCCGTTGGTTTCGTTGTCGCCCTGCGTGTAATTGAACATGAAGCGCAGGTTCGGGTTCACGTAGTAGTTGACGCCAAGCAGCCAGCTGGTGGCTTCGCGATTGACGATGTCCTTGTTTTCGATGGTGTCGTAGCGCGCGGTAAGTTCCCACAGGCCCTTGTCGCCGACCTTGGGCGAACCGAAGACACCGGTCGCCGGCTTGTAGGCCTTGTGACCGCCATTGAGCAACCAGCTGCCCTGCACGTACCAGGTGTTCACGTCCTGATCGCTGAAGAAGGGCTGCTCGAATGTCGACTGCACGTATTCGCTCTGGAAGAACGCCGGGCCAAATGAACCCGCGACTTCCACGCCATAGGCGGTGATCTTGTCACCTGCAACGCCGTTGACGGTGGCAATGGTCTGCGACGGACCGCGACGGCCTGCATACGACACCGCTGCCGTAGTGGTGGCCGAACCGGCGTTGAGATCTTCGACGCTGAACCAGCCGCCGAGGTGCAGAGTGTTTTGCTCGTTGTTGATCGGAGCGTAGGTCACGCGACCCGCAGCACCGACGCCTTCGTTGCGAACGCCTGCGGCGCTGCGCAGGTTGAACACCGACAGACCAGCGGTGTAATTGGTGCCGGCGCGCAGATAGCCCACACCCTGCTGGAACTGGCGCGCGTTGAACAGGCCGCTGGCCGAAGCGAACGGGCGTTCCATCATCAGGATTTCGTTGGAACTGGTGAGTTCTTCCATCGAGCGGTACGGCTTGAAGTGACCGATGGTGACCTTGCCGCCCCACACGTTCTTGGCGATGAACAGATCGCGCAGACCGTCGAGATTGGTACCCGCACCGAAGTCCTGCTCCATCTTGTAATCCCAGCCCAGCGCCTTGCCCGAGAGGGTCAGACGCGCGCGGCGGAACTCGGTCGTGCCGGTGGTGCTGGCGATGTCGCGATCGAACGCGTAGGTGTCGAAATGGACGCGACCGCCGACATTCGCTTCAAACTTGCCGTCGGCCGAGGTCACCTTGATGCCGCCCTTGGTGTCGACCTTGACCGATTTATTGGTGATGGTGTCCAACTGGGTGGCGGTGTCGACGTTGACGTCGGACTGCGCGTCGGTACGCTCTTCGAGCGACTCGACCTTTTGCATCAGCTCAGCGATCTGGGCCTTGAGCTCTTCGATCTCCCTGTCCCTGGATTGTGCCGAGGCGGAAAGGCTGGTACCGGTAAGGGCTGCGCCGATGGCGATGGCGAGGATGGCATGACGCATGGTGATGTTCCCGATGGTTGGAAGGTGCAATGAGGTGACTGAAGTGGGCTGAATCTGGCGGTGGCGCCAGCCAAGAAGGAAGGCCAACAGCGACTGAGCCCGTTAAGACGATGTAAACGGCGGTTAGAGTGCGGCCCGAATCTGACACTGGGATGTTTCATTCATGACAATGTTATGACATCAACACCCATGGCTCTGCAGCCTCACTGACTTAATTGGACAGCCCGGCCTTGCTGCGAAATACCGGAAACCAGTGCGGTGGCGAGCTATGAGTAGGCAATAATTTCCTGAAAAAACAATGCTCAACCCTCATAGGCACCGGGACCAGTGGCCGCAGGCGCTGAATTGTCTTATTTCAGTCATCTATGACACACATCACTGTCATCCGACTCCGCTCCAATGTGACGCATTCGGGACACCCCGAACCGCACCCCTCATCAGGAGCACCTCCGTGTTCAAATCGATCAAATCACAGGCTGTCGCGCTGGTCATCGCCGGCGGCGCCATCTTCAACGCGCAGGCCGCCGACATCACCGGCGCCGGCGCCACTTTCATTTTCCCCCTGTTGTCCAAGTGGTCCGCCGACTACGCCGAAGCTACCGGAAACAAGATCAACTACCAGTCGATCGGTTCGGGCGGTGGCATCGCCCAGATCAAGGCCAAGACAGTCGACTTTGGCTCCTCAGACAAGCCGCTTCCGCCGGAAGAACTCAAGGCTTCGGGTCTTGTGCAGTTCCCGTCGGCGATCGGCGGCGTAGTGCCAGTGGTCAACATCGCCGGCATCAAGGCCGGTGCGATGAAGTTCGACGGTCCGCTGTTGGCCGACATCTTCCTCGGAAAAATCAAGATGTGGAATGACCCGCGCATCGTCGCGCTTAACGGCGGTGTCGCCCTGCCGGCACAGAAGATCACCGTGGTTCACCGCTCGGACGGCTCCGGCACCACCTTCAACTGGGCCAACTATCTGTCCAAGGTCAGCCCGGAGTGGAAGACTTCGGTCGGCGAAGGCACCTCGGTCAAGTGGCCG
>JBIITV010000077.1:0-20940 GCA_044340325.1 Lysobacteraceae bacterium | reverse complement strand
AGCCGCCGCACCCAGCCGCGCAGCAGCGGCGCGGCCTTGCGGTCCATCGGGAACACGCGGCCGGAGGTGCCGACATAGGTCTCGACGCCGAACTCGCGAGCCCAGGCGCGCAGCGCATCGCCATCGAAGGCATCCAGCCAGCGCGCGACCTGCGGCGCCCGCTCGCGATAGCGCGTGTCGAAACCGGGCCGCGCCTCGCCGTGGGTTAGATTGAGACCGCCCTTGCCGGCGATCAGGAACTTGCGCCCGACCGAGCCTTTGGCCTCGAACAGATCGACCCGCAGCCCGGCTGCGATCGCGACTTCGGCCGCCATCAGCCCGGCGGGGCCGCCGCCGACGATGGCGATATCGGTGCTGGAAGGCAGGCTGGGCGACATCTGCAAGGGATCGGAGAAGGCGGCGGATGATAGCGCGGTGCGGGCAAATCGCCGGCTGTCCCGGCACAATAGCGGCATGAGCAACCCATCCAACAACAGTCAGAAATCCTGGATCGTCGGCATCAACGCGGTCGCCGCCGCAGTCGAGCACGATGCCGAGCACGTCCGCGAGGTACTGATCGAGGCCAGCGCCAAGAATCCGCGGCTGACCGAGATCGAAGAGAACGCGCGGCGCAAGGAGATTGATGTGCGTCGGGTCGCGACCAACGCGCTGGACGGCGTCGCTGGCGGCCTTCGCCATCAGGGTGTGGTCGCGCGCTATGCCGCTGCGAAGACGTACAACGAAGACGATCTGCCCGAACTGGTCGAAGCCGCCGCCGGCAAGGCGCTGCTGCTGATCCTCGACGGCGTGCAGGACCCGCACAACCTCGGCGCCTGCCTGCGCAGCGCGGCCGCTGCGGGCGTCACTGCAGTGATCATCCCGAAAGACAAGGCGGTGCAGGTCAACGCCACCGTGCGCAAGACCTCGGCCGGCGCCGCCGACAGTATTCCGGTGGTGCGGGTGACCAACCTCGCCCGGACGATGCGCGACATCCAGCAACTGGGCGTATGGATCTATGGTCTGGCCGGCGAAGCGACGGCCTCGCTGTACAAGCTCGATCTGCGCGGGAATGTCGCGCTGGCGCTGGGTGGCGAAGCCGACGGCCTGCGCCGGCTCACACGCGAGCACTGCGACGAGCTGGTGACGATTCCGATGCCGGGTCTTGCATCGGCTTCACCGGGCGTGGAAAGCCTCAATGTCTCGGTGGCGACCGGTGTGGTGTTGTTCGAGGCTGTCCGGCAGCGCGCATGAACCTGCCGTGGTATGACTGGATCGGCTTGGCCGGTTCTGCGCTGGTCGTAGTCAGTTACTTTCTGCTGCAGAGCGGGCGGCTGTCCGGTACCGGGTTGCCGTATCAGCTGATCAATATCGTCGGATCGAGCTGCATCCTCGTTTCGCTTTCCGGTGGTTTCAATCTCGCGGTCGCGCTGCTGCAGTGCACTTGGATCGTGATCAGCGTTTACGGTATCGCGAGGGGCTGGCGTTCGCGCCGAGCGATCAGTGCGCAGGCGAACTGACTGCCTGATCGAGCCTGCGATACGCGATGATCATCCTGTTATCCCGAGCGCAGCGAGGGATCTACTGTTCGATGGTGAGGTGACGGGCAGAAAACAGGCTCATCATTGCGCTCGGGATGACAGCGTTTCTGGATCGAACCGCTGCGTTCACGTCATCCGTGGCCAGGCATTCACGATCTTGCAGAACAGCTCGGCAGTGCGTTCGGTGTCGTAGACCGCCGAGTGCGCTTCCTCCCCGTTCCACGACAGCCCAGCTGCATGCACAGCGCGGGCGAGCACGGTCTGGCCGTAGGCGACGCCCGCAAGACTGACGGTGTCGAACACGCTGAACGGGTGGAACGGGTTGCGCTTGTGCTGCGTGCGCGCGACGGCGGCGTTGAGGAAATTCAGATCGAAGTGCGCGTTGTGACCGACCAGGATCGCACGCTGGCAGTCGTGCTTGCGGACGGCGGCGCGGACGGCGACGAAGACATGCTCCAATGCGTCGCGCTCTTCTTTCGCAAGGCGGAACGGATGGTCCAGAACGATGCCGGTGATCTGCAGCGATTTCGGATCGATCTCGGTGCCCGGGGCCGGGATCAGATGCGCGCTGGCGGTTTCGCCTGGGACCAGCAGGCCGTTCTCGTCGAGATCCACCGGCAGTACCGCGATTTCGAGCAGTGCATGACGGTTCCAGTCGAAACCGCCGGTTTCCACGTCGACCACGACCGGAAGGTAGCCGCGGAAACGCTCCGACATCTTCTTGTGCTGCACGGGGGCTGCGGCGGCTTCGCTCATGCGCGAAAGCGTAACAGATGAGGCCGATGCCCCGATCTGTCGGATGTCAGTCTTGTCGTGTGCCGAGAATCGTGCCGTCCGCGCGCATCTGCATCAGCATCGCCGCACCATCGCGCAGGAAAGCATCGAGGTCGGCAGTGCCGGCTTCAGCCGCCAGGGCGTGCAATTGCTCGCGCCCGCTCAGCTCGGGCATGCCGTCGAGCCGCTGCAGCAGCCGGAACGAGAGCGGCGTCAGCGCGTGGAAGCTGATCGTGCCGTCGGGTTCGCGGCGCAGCATCAGCAGGGTCGGGGCCTCCGGCGGCGTATCCGGCCGATAGTCCGGACCGATCCGATGCACCGGCCACGCGTAGGCGAGCGGCCATGCCAGCGGCGACACCAGCGGACGGCCATCGAGCAGATCGCCATCGGGGTTGTGCGCGATCTCGTCGCTGCGCGCTTCGCTGATCTGCAGCGCGAGCTCGATCCACTCGTAGTGCGCCAGCTCGCGCAGCCATGGTGGATCGTCGGATACTGCATCGCGGCTTCTATCGGTGCTTGCACGGGCGTCCAGGTAGCGCAGGAATTCGAGCGCCAGTTCGGTGAACAGCGGCGTCTGGCAGTCGTGATCGCGATAGAACGCGCGGATCAGCGTCGACCAGCCAGCATCGCCATAGAGCTTGCGCAGCACCGGGAAATTGCCGGCGAGCATCCCCTCGACGTTGTTGAAGAACAGTTCGCGGTAGATCTTCAGCCGGCGATCTTCGATGCCTGTCGGCGCCGGCACGTTCTGCGGATCGCGGATATGCGCGGCGAGCGCATCCTGCTGTGCGGCGAGGCGGTCGCTCATGTCAGGCAGCGCGGCGTTGGTCGCGCGCAGGCGCACCGGCGATCCGCCGACGGACCTGGCCGAGTTCGTCGAGCAGGTCTTCGAACGGCGGCAGATTGAAGTCGCGTTCCAACAGGGTAGGGCGTGGCCCGAACAATCGATACGCCTCTTCGAGCAGCGCCCAGACCTGCGCATTGACCGCGCTGCCGTGGGTATCGACCTTGAGGTCTTCGGCTTCGTCGTAATGGCCGGCGACGTGGATGTAGGCCACACGTTCGCCGGGCAGGGCCGCGAGGAATTCCGATGGATCGTAGCGGTGGTTGGTGGCGTTGACGATGATGTTGTTCACATCGAGCAGCATCATGCAGTCCGCTTCGGCGAGCACGGCGTTGATGAAGTCGATTTCGCGCATCTCCTGGAAGGGGGCTGCGTAGTAGGAAATGTTCTCGATCGCGATGCGCTGGCCGAGGATATCCTGGGTGCGGCGGATGCGCGCAGCGACGTGGTGCACGGATTCATGATTGAACGGCAGCGGCAACAGGTCGTAGAGCTGGCCGCGGCTGTCGCCGCAGGCGCTGAGGTGTTCGCTGTAGAGCGGGCAGCGGTGCGTCTCCATGAACTTGCGCACCTTGAACAGGAAGGTCTCGTCCAGCGGCGCTGGTCCGCCCACCGACAGCGACAGGCCGTGACAGACCACCGGGTAGCGCGAAGCCAGATCGGCGAAGCCGTCGCCCAGCGCGCCGCCGACACCGATCCAGTTTTCCGGCGCGGTTTCGAGGAAATCGAAGCTGCCCGCAGGTGCGCGGCGCATCGCCGGCATCAGCGGGCGTCGTAGACCGAGACCGGCGGCATCGTTGGGAAGTGCAAGAGGCGTCATTCTGGAAGTAGTGCTTGAAGTAACCCTTGAAGTAACGCTTGAAATAACGATTGAAGTGACAAGCGGTGCGGCGTTGCCGGAAACTAAAGGCGGCCGCGATGCGGCCGCCCCGGAGCGCTGACCATCGTCATCGACGACGGCACCACAGCATTACATCGCGCCGCCGCATTTGCCCTCGCCGCACTTGCCTTCGGCGGCTTTCTTTTCGGTGGTCGCTGCGGGTTTTTCGCCACCGCACTTGCCTTCGCCGCATTTGCCTTCAGCGCCCTTTTTGTCGCCACCGCATTTGCCTTCAGCGCCCTTCTTGTCGCCGCCGCACTTGCCTTCACCGCACTTGCCTTCGGTGGCCTTCAACTCATCGGCGCTGATCGCACCGTCCTTGTTGGTGTCGTGCATGGCGAAGTTGCCGCCGCCGTCTTTGTGCGCAGCGTCGTATTCGGCTTTCGAGATCTTGCCGTCCTTGTCGGTGTCCATCTTCTCCATGCCGCACTTGCCTTCACCGCACTTGCCCTCGGCGGCCTTGTCGCCACCGCACTTGCCTTCGCCGCATTTGCCTTCGGCAGCCTTGTCTCCGGCGGCAGCGCCAAGCAAATAGCCCTGTGCGAGGTGCGTGGATGCGAATGCGGAAGCGGACAACAGCAGGCCGCCGGCCAGAGCGGCGGAGACGGCGATGGCGACGGGTTTCTTGGTGGTGGACATTGGTATTTCTCCGGGAATTTGGATGGAAACGAGGGAAAATGAATCCTAGCGCGTCACCGCGAGGGCCTGAATCTCTGTATCTGGTTGCGGTGCGAGATATTGTCGGGCCAGACTGCGCGCGCGATGCAGCCGTGCTTTGGCGGCTTCGGGATGCAGTGAAAGCGCCGAAGCGATTTCCGAGATGGTGTGACCTTCGAGATCGCGCAGCAGAATGATTTCGCGGTAGTGGGCGGGCAGGGAGGCAAGCGCATTGGCGACATCGCGGACCAGTCCGGTCGGCGCCGGGTAGTGCGGGCCATCGATTTCTTCGAGATCGGACGGCTGCATCAGCAGATAGCGGGTGGCGCGCTTCATGCGACTGCATTCGCGCTTGACGATCCGGAACAGCCACGAGCTGTAGGCATCCAGCTCGCGAAGCGCGCTGAGCTTGCGCGAGACCAGCAGCAGGCTTTCCTGCACGGCATCTTCGATGTCGTTGATTCCGCAGTGATACTCCGCATAGCGGCGCAGATCCTGGCGGGAGCGCACCAGCACGCGCTCAAGTGCGCGAAGATCTCCTCCCCGGGCGGCGGCGAGCGATTCCTGGAATTGGGGGTCCTGCTGCACCGGTGCTCTCCTGTCCTGTCGGCGAATGTACGCGTTGCCGTGTTTGCGTTTGTACACAAAGAGTTAGACCAGGCCGTACCGGGTGTGTCCGGGGTGCCGACGCTGCGTTCAGGTTCAGCCTTCGTTTATTCTGCCGTGGTGGCTCGACCGCTCGCCCGGGAAAGAATAACGGTCGCCTTTCCGGGATAATCCTTCGACTGTTCCGGAATTCTTGATGGATGGACATCAAACAGGCCACCGCCGCACTCGCCGCTCTTGGTCAATCGACCCGCCTTTCCGTCTTCCGTTGCCTCGTCCAGGCCGGCCCTGGAGGGCGGATGCCCGGCGAGATCGCCGAGACGCTGTCGCTGGCAGGTGCCACGCTTTCCTTTCATCTCAAGGAGTTGACTGCCGCCGGCTTGATCCAAGCCGAGCCGCGCGGCCGCTTCATCTGCTACCGCGCCGATTTCGACGCCATGCGCGCACTACTCGGTTTCCTCACCGAGAACTGCTGCGGTGGCGATGCCGGGGTGTGCGCCCCCATGGCCTGTGGCCCGGAAGCGGTGGCAGCGGGCACGGATCGTTGTTGAACGGTTGATCGGCGAGGATTGATTGGCGCAGGCCTCCATCGTCGTCGCTGTGATGGCGATGTGGATCGGAAACGTGTCGGAAGTGTCGTGCCCGAAAACAACGGCCATGCGCATCATTACGGCGCGAATCACGCAACGAATGATCCAGCGACAACCACCGCAGCTCAACGCGACGGATCGACCTGTTCCAGCGGTTCGATCGCCACGCGCTTCAGATGCAGGTTCGCCACATGTTCGGACGGTTTGCCGCCGTCCCAGAATTGCCAGCGCGTGGTCAGTTCGTCCGGGCAGAGGAAGCTGAAGTCCGCATCGTGCATGTGACCGCCGAACAGGTGATGGCGGTGACACCGAACCTACGCCGTCGCCAGGCGGCTGCCCATGCCGAGTGTGGCGTCTGCGCGCTCATGCCGCGTAATCCACCGCCACGATGAAAAACCGCTGCGGCCCGTCCGGCAGCTGCGCTTCGAAATCGTCATCGATGCGTTTCTTGAGCATCGCCCGCGCGAGCGGCGAGTCGATGCTGATCCAGCCGAGTTTGGCGTCGGTCTCGTCGGGGCCGACGATGCGGTAGCGACTGATCTCGCCGCTGACCGTGTGCTCCACTTCGACTGTTGCGCCGAAGAACACCGCTTCCGGATCGCTCGGCGCGGTGTCGACCACGCGCAGCGCTTCGAGGCGTTTGGACAGATAGCGCACCCGGCGATCGATCTCGCCGAGCTGTTTCTTGCGGTAGATGTACTCGGCGTTCTCCGAGCGGTCGCCCTCGGCCGCTGCGGCGGCGAGGGCTTTGACCACGTCGCGGCGGCGTACGCGCCAGAGGTCGTCGAGTTCGGCCTTCAGTCGGGCATGGCCCTCACGGGTAATGAGGGCTGTGCTTTTCTCGGCCGGAGGCCGCCAACGCGACATCGATCGCCTACTGAGGGTCGTCTTGACGCTTGAGCGTGGCGCCGCCGACGATCTTCAGGCTGTCGTTCGACACGATCTCGAGCTGACGGTCGGTTTCGCTCTTGCTGTTGGGGTCCAGCGTGATTTTCTTGCCGCCGGGTTTGAGCGTCCAGGTGCCGTCGATGGCGTTGCCGTCGGTGTTCAACACGTACGTGCCGTCCGCGCTGATATCCAGCGTGGTGTTGCTGGAGGCATAGCGGCCGGCGAAGGTCTTGGCGTCGAAACCGGGGGCAGCGGCGGTGGGCGTGTCGCGATCTTCGATGATCGCGGCGTCGGTGCCGGGCACCGGCGCCGGCGGTGGCGCGGGTTCAACGGTTCTGGTTTCTGCCACGGGAGCTGCGGCTGAATCTGCGGCTGACGTGGCCGGGACTTCAGCGGTCGTTTCGGCCGTGGCGTCGGATGGCGCAGCGGCCTCGGCTTCTTCGGCGGCATCCTTCTGGCAGCCTGCGGCGAACAATGCGAGGGGCAGGGCGAGCCACAGCAGCGGAGCGGAGTTTCGTGGTGTCATCGGTTGGGTCTCGATTGATCGTGATGGGGTTTGGGGGTGGCGCGCAGCGGCTCAGCGTTTGCCGCCGAAAATGCCGCCGAGCAGACCACGCAGAATTTGTTTGCCAAGCTGGTTACCGACGGTGCGAGCGGTCTGCTTGGCCATGGTTTCGACCATGCCCTGGCGGCGTTTTGTGCCGAACATCGCGTCTTTCACGGCTTGGCCGAAGCCACCTTCCTCGGCATCGTCCTGCGCCCGCGTACGCGCGGGCGGCGCCTTGGCCTGTTCGGGCGCGGCTTCGACTTTTTTCGCGAGCATTTCGGCGGCGGATTCGCGGTCGATGCGGGTGTCGTAGCGGGTGCCGACCGGGCTGCCGGCGCGGACATGGGCGCGTTCGGCCTCGGTGATCGCGCCCATCCGGCAGCGCGGCGGTGCGATCAGCGTGCGTTCGACCGGCATCGGAATGCCTTTGTCCTGCAGTGTGGAGACCAGCGCTTCGCCGGTACCGAGTTCGGCGATGACCTTGGCCACATCCAGTGCCGGATTGGCGACGAAGGTCTGCGCCGCAATCTTCACCGCTTTCTGGTCGCGCGGCGTGAACGCACGCAGCGCGTGCTGGAAGCGGTTGCCGAGCTGGCCGAGGATCTCGTCGGGCACGTCGTCGGGGAACTGCGAGCAGAAATACACGCCGACGCCCTTGGAACGGATGATGCGTACCACCTGTTCGATGCGCTGCTGCAGCGCCGGCGGTGCGTCGTCGAACAGCAGATGCGCTTCGTCGAACACGAACACGAGTTTGGGTTTGTCGAGGTCGCCGACTTCCGGCAGGCTTTCGAACAGCTCCGACAGCAGCCAGAGCAGGAAGCTGGAATACAGCTTCGGCTTCATGATCAACTGGTCGGCGGAGAGGATGTTGATCACGCCGCGACCGTCCTGCGTGGTGCGCATCAGGTCGTGCAGTTCGAGCGCCGGTTCGCCGAAGAACATGTCGGCGCCTTCCTGCTCCAGCCGCAGCAGCGCGCGCTGGATCGCGCCGATCGACTGGGTGCTGACCAGACCGTAGCTGGTCGAGATGTCCTTGCGCTCTTCGCCCACCAGACCGAGCAGGGCGCGCAGGTCTTCCAGATCCAGCAGCAGCAGGCCTCGGTCGTCGGCCAGCTTGAAGACGATATCCAGCACGCCGGCCTGGGTGTCGTTGAGTTCGAGAATGCGGCCGAGCAGGGTCGGCCCCATTTCGCTGACCGTGGTCCTCACCGGATGGCCCAATTTGCCGTAAAGGTCCCAGAAGACGACGGCGTTGGCTTCGTTGCGGTAGTCGGGGTTGCCCATCAGCGCGAGGCGCTGCTGGATCTTATCGTTCATGGTGCCGGCGGCGGCCAGGCCGGCCACGTCGCCCTTCACGTCGGCCAGGAACACCGGCACACCGATCCGCGAGAAGCCCTCGGCCAGGGTCATCAGGGTCACGGTCTTGCCGGTGCCGGTGGCGCCGGCGATCAAACCGTGGCGGTTGCCGAGCTTCGGCAGCAGGTACACGTTGCCGCTGGTGTCGGTGGTGATGGCCTTGCCGACCAGAATGGGGTCCATGAACGGTCCTCGTGAGCGATGCGGCGAATTCTATTCGGGATTGGGCGCCGCGCGGCGGCAGCCGCAGACAGCACGGCTGAACCTCTCCGGCGGCGATGACCTGTGCGGGTTGCCCGCCACGGTCGCGGGGGCTACCCTGCAGTTCCCCTGTCGGTGCGTCTGTTGTTCATGTCCGAATCCGCTGCTGTTGCCGGGCCAATGGCCCGTCTGTCCTTGTCGTTGCGCCCGCTTTGTCTGCTTGCGCTTCTCGCGCTCATGGTCTTTCCCCATCGCGATGTCCAGGCGCAATCGCGCCGCGAGCGCGAATTGGCCGGTATGACGATGCGGATGGCCGCCGCAGAGGGTCGCTACCGCGAAGCCCTCATCAAGATCGATAACAACGACCCGGCCGGGCTGCTCGAAAGCAACGCCGCGCTGGAAGACATGGAGGACGTGATCGCGGCCTGCGTGAAGCTCAAAGGCTGCCCGATGTCGCAGCTGCTGACCAGCTACAAACGCCTCCTCAAGACCGATGCCGATGCGCGTGCCGCCGATGAAGAGGGCGACGACGACAGCGAATCGATCGTCGAAGCCGAATTGCCCATCGGCAACGTTCCGCCTTCGGCTGAAGCCGCCGCGCTGCTGAGCGCCGATGGTCAGCGTTTCGTGAACATGGTGCAGATGAACCCGGCGGTGCAGGCCGGCATCCGCCGCTGGCTCACCGACATGCGCGTGTCGCTGGTGCAGAGCCACGAAAACTACCAGTACCTGCGCCATCTGATGGCGCCGTCGTTCCAGCGCAATGGTCTGCCCGAAGCGCTGCTGTTCGGGATCATGGCGAAGGAATCCACGGGCCGGGTCCACATCGGTTCGCGCGCGGGCGCGGTCGGCCTGCTGCAGTTCATGCCGGCGACCGGTCGCCGTTTCGGCCTGGGCCCCGACGGCACCGGCTTCGACACCCGCTACGATCCGCGCGCCTCGGCCGATGCTGCCGCGTCGTATCTCAACGAGCGCTATTCCGAACTGGGCGGCAACAATATCGAACTGTGGCTGGCCGCCTACAACGGCGGCGAAGGCCGCGCGCTGCGCGTCTACCGCAACAGCGGCGGACGCAGCTTCTGGGACGCTTCGGTCTACGAGCAGTTTCCGGCCGAAACCAAGGACTATGTGCCGATGGTGATCGCGGCGGCCTGGCTGTATCTGCATCCGAAAGAATACGGCCTGAGCTTTCCGAAGGTCGACGCCAAACCGGCCACGATCCGTCTGGCGCGGCCGACATCGATCTACGAGCTCACGATCTGCCTCGGCAACGGCGGTACCCGCGATGGTTTCATGCGCGCGCTGCGCAACCTCAACCCCCGCTACGAGGCCGACGGCTGGATCGCCGGCGGCACTACGATCAACGCCACGGTCAAGATCGCCGGGCTGTACAACCGCCACTGTGTGCAGGGCGAACGCGCCGACTTGGCCAAGCGCCTGGTGGAGAGCAGCGTCAATGCCGCGATCGTCCGCGTCGGTCCGATCGAATCTGTCGTCGCCACCGCCACTGGCGAGGATGGGACCGTGCCGCCAGCCGGAGCGCAAGCGGCTGTGCCGGAAAAACCCGAACCGAAAGGCACTACGAAACCCAAGCCCGTGCGCCAGCACAAGGTCGAACGCGGCGATACGCTGGTATCGATCGCGCGCCGGTATTCCTGCGGTCTGGGTGACCTGGCCAAGGTCAACGGCATCAAGGGCCCGCGCTATACGGTGCGCCCGGGACAGCGCTTGAAGTTGCAGGGCTGCGGCGGCTGATCAGGACGCGAACTGGTCGCGCGCCAGCGCCAGCGCGAACAGATAGCCGTATCCGAAGCGGAGACGCGCGCCGCCGCGTCGCGCGCGCCAGGTCCCAATGGCCATGCCGCGCTAGAAGGTCCTGGTTCGGTTTCGCGATTCGCGCCGCGGCTCAGAGAGCGGCCATTTCGATGCCCGACAACTTCCATAACAGAAGTTTGTCGCGTTTGAAGATCAAGGTCGAAGGCGGGATGCTGCCGTTACCGGGCTGGAGTATGACCGTGAACGTGCTGAAGTCGTCATAGCCCATTTCGGCCTGCCATCGCGGCAGATGTCTGCTGTTGCCGCTGTTGCCGTCCGTGTCGCGTATGCCGGCGGTCGTCAGTCCGTCGGGCGCCAGCCCGCGGCCCGCGAACATCAGCGACAGCGCCTGCGGCGACAGCATCGCGTCGATCATCGGGTCTGCGACGGCGGCCGCCAGATGGGCGCCGAGTTCGCCGAATGCGCTGGCGCCATCGCCACTGACGATGCTTGTGGCCATGGCATCGGCGAGCTGCACCTTGATGTTCTCGCGCAGCGCCGGAAAATCGACACGCGCGGCCAATGCTTCGGCGTCGCCGCGCTCCGCAGCGAGACGCATCGAGCGCACGGTAAGGTGCGGCGCGAAATACATCCAGACGCAGAACGCGAGGCCGAGGACGACGATGGCCAGTTTGACGATGCGGTTCATGCTCGGCTCCGGCGCGACAGGCGCCCCGCGCGAGTCTAGTCGTAACCGCAGTTCGATGTCCCGACTACCCGAACTGGAGCCGAAGCGATTTTTCGCTCACTTCGTGGTTCTGGACGAACACATCGCCGGTTGTTCCCTTGCTCACGTTCTCGTAGGTCTCGAAACCCAGTCCGTCGCCGTTGTCCCACTCGATCTGATCGCCGATCTCCACCGACCAGTCGGGGTCCAGCTCGATGATGGTGTAGCCGGAGTCCGCAGTCAGGATCGCGGCGGCGCCCTGTTCGGGATCGATGATGGCGATGGTGCCCTTGCGACGCATGTTGTTCTCCTTGTCGTGCGCGACCCGTACGGATCGCGTCGCCCTCTGCGCGACGGATGTCGCGCTCCCTGATAGGCAGTCGAAACTCTGTTCGACGCCTGATTGGAACTTATGCGTCGTGGCAAAACAAGATCAATCACGGGCGTACTGTCAGAAACGACAGGGCCATCCGGGTGGTGAATGCCGATGTGATGGCGATGCGGTCCGGGTTTTGGATATGCAATCCGTAGGTGGTGTCTTGGCACGATCGACTGCTCATTTTTTGCCGGCATGGTTATGTGATCGAATTCTCTTTTCCGGGTGCCGTGCGTGCCATAGTAAACAGCAGCGTATAAAAACACCGTCGGCGGTCTGCACAGCAGGGTGGCTGTCATTGCGCAAGGGGAGGGTATGGGCGTAAGAACGGTATGGTTGTACGGGGCGATGGTTGCGTTGCTATGCGTCGTCGCTGTTGGTCGAGCGTATGCTCCGGCGAATGAAGAGCCGCGTTGGCTGCGGTTGGCCGAGGGCGACGCGGCATTCGAAGTGATGTTCGGTCGCAGGCACAGCGCCGCACAACCCAGCGCGGTCGGGACGCGGCTGTGCGAACGCGACGCCGCATGGATACGACTGGGCTTCGGGTCCCTGGCGCTTCGAGGTAGCGACACCTTGCTGGTGACCAGTTCGGATGGCGACAGTTACCGGATCGGCGGTCGACGAGGAGAGCGAGGCGCGTTCGAACTACGCGCATTGCGTGGCGCATGCATCACGATCCATCCGGATTTTTCGGATCCCGGCAGCCGATATGCGTTGAATGGCTACGAATTCGGGATGTTGCCGTTGGCGCAAAGTGCTGTGGTTGTCGCTGGTTCCGGCGATATCTGCGATGTGACGGGCAACATCTGCAAGCGGACTTCCGATCTGGTTTCCGCGATCGCCCCGGATGCCGTGTTCGTGCTCGGCGACAACGCCTACGATGTCGGTTCCTTGAGCCAGTACAACGCGAACTATGCGCCCACTTGGGGCAACTTCAAATCGATCACGCGTCCCATACCGGGCAATCATGAATATGCGACTCCAGGCGCAGCCGGGTACTACGATTACTTCAACGGAGTGGGCGTACAGCAAGGGTTGGCTGGAGATCGCAGTAAAGGCTATTACAGCTGGGATATCGGCGACTGGCACTTCGTCGCGCTCAACTCGAACTTCCCGATCCCATCTACAGCCGAGCAACAACAGATGCAGTGGCTGATCGCCGATCTGGCGCTCAATACCAAGCCGTGTACGGCCGCCTATTTCCACTATCCATACCTGAGTCGCGGCAATTACACAGGTTACGACCGTGTGAAACCTTATTGGGACGCGCTGTACGCAGCGCGTGCGGATCTTGTGCTGAGCGGACACGATCACAACTATCAGCGCTACTCGAAAATGAATGCGCTCAAGTTGCCGGCATTGGATGGCATCCGCCAGTTGGTTGTCGGCACCGGCGGTCGCATCCTCTATCCCATTTCGGGCTCCCACCCATTGCTTGAGGTCGCCAATTCAGACAGTTTCGGCGTACTCAAACTCACACTCGGCGCCACTGGCTATTCGGGCGAATTCATACCCGGTGTCGGCTCGACTTTTCGGGATTCGTTTTCCGGCAGATGCAATAAAGCTGTGTCGGTGGTCTATCCGCAATTGGCCAACTGTCGTTTGCCGCCGCTGATCGCTTCGCCAGCGATCAGCGCTGTGCCGGCAACACCGGTCTTGCCTGGCTGGAATCCCAGGCCGCCAGTCGGTCTCTTCAACCCCGACGGTTTGCGGGTGCTGCGGCGGAAGTAGCGACTCAGCGCAACGCCAGCGGCTGCCCCAGCCGCACCGGCGTTTCCGGTTTCAGGATGTCCATCAGTTTCGCCACGCCCTTGGGCAGCAGCACGATCACCGTGGAACCGTAGTTGAAACGCGCCATTTCGGCGAAGCGATCGAGCGTGATGTTCTGCCCGCGATAATCCTTGCGGGCGATGCGATCGCCATAGGCCGGGATCTCGACCCCGCTCCACACGGTTTCCACGCCGGAGACCAGCAGGGCGCCGACCATCACCTGGCACATCGGGCCGAAATCGGTGTCGAAATGGCAGACGAGGCGTTCGTTGCGCGCGAATAGCCGTGGCACCGATTTCACTGCATCGGTGCCGACGCTGAACAGCCGGCCCGGTACGTGGACGGTCTCGCGCAGGGTGCCGGCCCAGGGCATGTGCACGCGGTGGTAGTCGCGCGGCGACAGATACACGGTCGCGAACACGCCGTCGACGAATGGCGCGGCGGCGGCTTCGTCGCCCAGAAGTTCGGCTGCGGTAAACGACTGTCCCTTCGCCTGGAAGATCCGGCCATCGACGATGTCACCGCATTGGCTGATATGGCCATCGGCGGGCATCAGCAATGCGCGCGGATCAGCTTCGGGGAGACGTGCGCCGGGCTTGAGCGCGCGGGTGAAGAAAGCGTTGAAGCTCGGGTAGGCGCGCGGGTCGGGCTCGGCGGCTTCGTTCAGATCGACGTTGAATTTGCGGGTGACGGTATCGATCAGCCACTGCTTGATCGCAGGGTTGCGCGAATACGCCAGCCGACGCGCCAGCGACGACATCAGCCGATGCGGAAGGGCATAGGTGAGTGCGGTGATCAGGCCCATCACTTGCCTGCTTCGGTCAACGCGATCAGATCCTCGGCGATCGCCTTGGGCTTGAACGGCGGCTGGATCACGCCAGCCATCCGGCCCTGCGGATCCAGCACGACCAGCGCGGCGGAGTGATCGATGGTGTACTGATCGGCCGGGGCGTCGTTGCCCAGGGGGACTTTGGCGAACACCAGCGAAAGCGATTTCGCGAACGCCTCCAGCGACGGGATATCGGCAGTCGCGGCGAAGGTGTCCTTGTGGAAACCGTGGGCGTATTCGCCGAGCTTTTCGATGGTGTCGCGTTCCGGGTCGACCGATACGAACAGCACCCTGGGCCGCGTGCTTTCCGGCAGCGTCGCCCAGCGTTTCTGGGCCTGCGCCAGTTCGGCCAACGTCGTCGGGCACACGTCCGGGCAGTAGGTGAAGCCGAGAAAGACCACGGTCCAGTGTCCGCGCAGTTCGCCGGGCACCAGTTGTGTGCGGTCCGATTGCTGCAGCGCGAAGGCCGGCAATTCGCGCGGCGTCGACAGGCGGCGCATGGTCTGCAGTGCCGGCCCGGCGGATTGCTCGCGGTTGTAAACGTATTCTGCGGCCCACAAGCCGGCGCCGGTGGCGAGCGCCACCAGCAGGATCAGGAGGGTAGTGCGGTTGAACATCGCGTCGGCTTCTTCGAGACATGTATCGGGTGCGGCCATGATACCCGCGCCACCGCTATACTTGACGGTCATTTCCGCGAAATTCCGCCCCCAGACCCCGCCATGACCGACGAGTTGCAGACGATCATCGACCTGATCCGGTATGGCGCGAGCCGTTTCAATGCGGCCGGGCTCACGTTCGGTCACAGCTACGACAACGCGCTCGACGAGGCGACGCAGCTCACCCTGCACGCCTTGCATCTGCCGCACGATCTGCCCCCGGTCTACGGCCAGTCGCGGGTGACATGGGCGGAGAAGGAAGACGTACTGAAGCTGTTCCTGCGCCGGATCGAGGAGCGCATTCCCGCAGCGTACCTCACCGGCGAGGCCTGGTTCGCCAGCCTCAGCTTCAAGACCGACGCTCGCGCGCTGGTGCCGCGCTCGCCCATCGCCGAACTGATCGAATCGGGCTTCGAGCCGTGGCTCGGCGGCCGCGAGGTGCGTCGTGCGCTCGACCTGTGTACCGGGTCCGGCTGCATCGCCATCGCCATGGGCCACCACAACCCCGACTGGCATGTCGACGGCGTCGACATCAGCGATGACGCGCTGGCGCTGGCTGGCGAGAACAAGGCACGTCTCCATGCCGAGAACGTCCGCTTCCTGAAGTCGGACCTGTTCGGTGGCCTGCAGGGCGAGCATTACGACCTGATCGTCACCAATCCGCCCTACGTCACCAATGCCGAGACCGATGCACTGCCGAAGGAGTATTCCTTCGAGCCGGAACTGGGGCTGCGCGCCGGCGACGACGGTCTCGATCTGGCGCTGCGCATCCTCCGCGATGCGCCGCTGCATCTCACCGAAGACGGGCTGCTGATCTGCGAAGTCGGCGAATCGGAGCGTGCGCTCAGCCGCCTGTTGCCGGAGCTGCCGCTGGCGTGGGTCGAGTTCAAGGTCGGTCAGATGGGCGTGTTCGTGGCCGAGTGTCGCGATCTGGTGACCTACCACGCCCGCATCCGTCAACTCGCCGATGCGCGCGATCCCGCGCAGCGTGCCGCTGCGGTGGTGCCCGCGCCGGCCGGGTTGTTCTGAGGCCCGCCGCATGAGCAACAGTTTCGGTCATCTGCTTCGCGTCACCACTTTCGGCGAGTCGCACGGGCCTGCGATCGGCTGCGTGATCGACGGTTGTCCGCCCGGCCTGCCGATCTCGGAAGAGGAATTCGCGCAGGATCTGCAGCGTCGCGCTACCGGGCGCAGCCGTCACACCTCGCAGCGCCACGAAACCGATGCGGTCGAAATCCTCAGCGGCGTCTACGAAGGCCTCACCACCGGCACACCGATCGCATTGCTGGTCCGCAACACCGATGCGCGCAGCAAGGACTACAGCAACATCGCCGCGCAGTTCCGCCCGGCGCATGCGGATTACACCTACTGGCAGAAATACGGCATCCGCGACCCGCGCGGCGGCGGGCGCAGCAGCGCGCGCGAAACCACGATGCGGGTCGCCGCTGCGGTGATCGCCAAGAAATGGCTCGCGGAGCGTCACGGTGTGAGCGTGCGCGGTCATCTGTCGCAGTTGGGCGAAGTACTGCCGGATCATGCGCTGGGCGCATTCGACTGGAATGCGGTCAACGACAACCCGTTCTTCTGGCCGCTCGCCGAGCAGGTGCCGGCGCTCGAAAGTTATATGGACGCGCTGCGAAAATCCGGCGATTCGGTCGGCGCCCGCGTCACTGTGGTCGCCGACGGTGTGCCGCCGGGCTGGGGCGAGCCGATCTACGGCAAGCTCGACGGCGATCTCGCCGCAGCCATGATGTCGATCAACGCCGTCAAGGGCGTGGAGATCGGCGACGGGTTCGCATCGGTCGCGCAGAAAGGCAGCTTCCATCGCGATGAGATGATCCGCGAAGGCTTCCTGTCGAATCACGCCGGCGGCATTCTCGGCGGCATCAGCAGCGGTCAACAGGTGGTGTGCTCGGTGGCGTTCAAGCCCACCTCAAGCCTGCGCCTGCCCGGACGCGGCATGAACGTGCTGGGCGAGGAGGTCGAAGTGGTCACCACCGGCCGCCACGACCCCTGCGTCGGTATCCGCGCAACCCCTATTTGCGAAGCGATGATGGCGCTGGTGTTGATGGACCAGGCACTCCGCCATCGCGCGCAGTGCGGCGATGTGGGGGCGATTTCGCCGCGAATTCCCGGCGCCATCCAAGCTGATCCGAAACGATAGCGGCGCGCCGCCGGATACGCCCCCACAGGCAGCGACGCGCCGCATCGATACACCGAACGAAAAAAAACATTTTCTGTAGGAGCGGCGCAAGCCGCGATCGGCCGTTCGCCGGGCGCGCATCGCGGCTTGCGCCGCTCCTACACCAGACCTTAGCGAGCGAATCGAATGAGCAAGCAATTCAAGGTAGCGGTGGTCGGCGCAACGGGCGCCGTGGGCGAAGTCATGCTGGCGGTGCTGGCCGAGCGCAAATTCCCGGTCGGCGAGATCGTGGCGCTGGCGAGCGAGCGCTCGGCAGGCGAGTACGTGCAGTTCGGCGACGACGAAATCATGGTGCGCGATCTCGCGACATTCGATCCGACCGGCGTCGACATCGCGCTGTTTTCGGCCGGCGGCTCGATCTCGAAGGAATACGGTCCGAAATTCGCCGCTGCGGGTGCGGTGGTGATCGACAATTCTTCGGTGTTCCGCAGCGATGACGACGTGCCGCTGGTGGTCAGCGAAGTGAACCCGGAGCAGATCCGCAACCGCCCGCGCGGCATCATCGCCAACCCGAACTGCTCGACCATGCAGCTGATGGTCGCGCTGGCGCCGATCCACCGCAAAGTCGGGATCGAACGCATCAACATCGCGACCTATCAATCGGTGTCCGGCACCGGCCGGCGCGCGCTGGAAGAATTGGGCAAGCAGACCGCCGCGCTGCTGAACTTCCAGAGCATCGAACCCGAGGTCTATCCGGTGCAGATCGCGTTCAACGTGATCCCGCACGGCGGCGATTTCCTCGACAACGGCTATACCAGCGAAGAGATGAAACTGGTGTGGGAGACCCGCAAGATCCTCGGCGATGCGTCGATCCAGGTGAATGCGACCGTCGTCCGCGTGCCGGTGTTCTACGGCCACTCCGAGGCGGTGCATATCGAAACCCGCGACAAGATCACCGCCGCCGAGGCCCGCGCGCTGCTGGAACAGGCCCCGGGCGTGGAGGTGGTCGACGAGCACAAGGCCGGCGGTTATCCGACCCCGGTCACGCATGCCTCAGGCCGGGATCCGGCCTATGTCGGCCGCATCCGCGAGGATATCTCGCATCCGCGCGGCCTGGACCTGTGGGTGGTTTCGGACAATATCCGCAAGGGCGCGGCGCTCAATGCGGTGCAGATCGCGGAGCTGGTGGCAGCCGAGGGGTGATCGCGATCATTGCAGAGCACCCGGAGACCCGGCTACAGTCTCCGGGTTGGTTCGGGGGACAAGCGTGATCAAGCACTTGCGGCTCACATTTAGCGTTCTACTGGCAGTGGCGGCCTGGATGTCGCCGCTGTCTGCGTGGGCGCTCGGACTGGGGCAGATCCAGGTGCTGTCGCAGCGCGATCAACCGCTGCTGGCCGAAATCCCGGTCATTTCGAATGATTCGTCCGAGCTGGAAGCCCTGCAGGCACGGCTGGCCTCTCCTGAAACCTTCGCCCGCGTCGGCCTGTCGCCGCCGCAGGGGATCGTCTCCGACCTGCAGTTTTCGGTCGCCCTGGATGCCCGCGGCCGCCCGGTGATCCGCGTGACCAGCGCCGGTCCGGTGCAACAGTCGCTGCTGACGTTCCTGGTCGAAGTGGACTGGGGACAGGGGCGGCTGGTGCGCGAGTACTCGGCGCTGCTCGATACCCCCCAGACTGCCGCCGCGCCGGCCCAGCCGCCGATCGAGCAGGCGACGGTCGACCCCGGCAATACCGTGGTCCGTCTTCCCGATCCGCCCCCGGAACCGACCAACTCCCTGGCGGATGCCGCGCCGACGGCAGTGCCGCTGCGCCCCGGCGAGCAGACGCCCTCCACGGCCGCCGATGTTCTGAATTCAGCGGCGCCGTTGCCCATCCCGATTACGCCGACGCTGCCGGCCGAACCGGCCCCGATCGCGACCGCCGCGCCGGTCGAAGTCGCCAGCGGCGACGACACCCGCACCGTGCGCCCGGGGGAAACGCTCGGCGCGATCGCTGCCAGCCTCGACCGCAGTTACAGCCTCGATCAGACCATTCTCGCGCTGCTGCGGGCCAATCCCGAGGCCTTCATCGGTGGCAACGCCAACCGGCTCAAGGCAGGCGCGGTGCTGCGCATTCCCGATGACGCCAGCATCGCCCGTTACACGCCGGACGAAGCGGCCCTGGTGGTGCGCGAGCAGGCGGCGCAGTGGCGCGGCACCGGCCGCGCATTGCCGCAGCCGCCAGCGGTGGTGGGCGCGCCTGTTGAATCGGCCGCGACGGCGCCGGCTGCGGTTGCCGCCGAATCGCAGCCGTCGCGCGGCGCGCGCCCGGTCGCGCAGGCGAGACTCGAAATTGTTCCGCCATCCGCGAACGACGCGCGGCGTGCGGGCACGCGATCCGGCGTCAGTGCCATGGGCGAGGGTGAGATGTTGCGACAGCAGGAAATACAGCAGACGAAAGAAACACTGGCGGCGCGCGACGCCGAAGTCGAAGAGCTGAAGGCGCGCGTCGCCGAACTCGAGCAGCTGAAACAGCAGCAGGACCAGTTGGTCGCGCTGAAGGACAGCGAGCTGGCCGCAGCACAGCAGCGATTGGCGACGACACAGACAGCCGCCGGGAAAACACCGGCCTTCGATTTCGGCCCGTGGCTGGGCCTGGGCGCCGGTCTGCTGCTGGTCGGAGCGCTGGCATGGTGGTTGCTGAGCCGCCGCAAGGCGCCGGCGGTCGCGGTCGGACGCGATCTTGAAAAGCGCGGGGCTGACAGGCGCGAAACAGAACGTCTGGCGGCCGCTGTGCCGTCGCCTGCAGAGAGCGCTCGCGATGCAGCCGATACCGACACGCGTGGTGCAGTCCTCGAAGACGAAATTCTGCCGCCGCCGGCCCCGCTGCCGGTGGAGCCGGCCTGGAACCGACTCGCGAAGCCCGCCGTGAATCCCCCAGAGCCAGAACCCCGGACGCCTCTCCCCTCGTCGTCGCGTGCGGTGCCGACCTGGCATTCCGGCGGCGTCGAAGTGGGGCCGTTGAACCCGGCCCCCCCTGGCCAGGGCCGTCTGGACCTGGCCCGTGCCTACCTGGAAATGGGCGACCGCGATACCGCGCGCAGCCTGCTGCAGGAAGTGGCCGGTCGAGGCGACACCCCGGCGGTTCGCGAGGAAGCCGCCCGTCTGCTGCAGGAACTGGGCTGACGGCTCCGGCCTTCGGCGGATGATGCGATGCGTTATGCCCTCGGTGTCGAATACGACGGTAGCGATTTCCACGGTTGGCAGCGGCTGAGCCCGCACGGCGAAGCCGGGCCGTCCACGCTGCAGGCCACGCTCGAGGAGGCGTTGTCGACAGTCGCCGCATCGCCCGTGGAAACCATCTGCGCCGGCCGTACCGATGCCGGTGTGCATGCCGAATGTCAGGTCGTGCATTTCGACAGCGATGCGCCTCGTCAGCCGCGCAGCTGGGTGCTCGGCACCACATCGCAATTGCCGCCCTCGATGCGGATCCGCTGGTGTGTGCCGGTCGCCGACGATTTCAACGCGCGCTTTTCCGCGCGCGCCCGACGCTATCGATACCGGCTGCTCAATCATCAGGTGCGCCCGGCGCTCGGCCGGCAGTGGCTGGGCTGGGAACGGCGGCCGCTGGATGCCGACGCAATGCATCGCGCTGCCCAACAATTGCTGGGCGAACGCGATTTCTCCGCATTCCGCACGGTGCATTGCCAGGCAAAACACGCGCGTCGCGACCTGCAGCGGTTCGATGTGCGCCGCGAGGGCGAGACCGTGATCTTCACGGTGCAGGCGACTGCATTTCTGCATCATCCGGTGCGCAACATGGTCGGTTCGCTGCTGGAGG
>JBIITV010000076.1:0-20947 GCA_044340325.1 Lysobacteraceae bacterium | reverse complement strand
GTCAGAAGGGCAGTTCCAGGGGAATCGAAAGCGTTCAACCGCCTTGCCTCGACACCATTGCACCGCCCCGAGCGCATCCTGTGCTCGTCAGCGGCACGGAATTTTTTCTGCCGCGCAGGCTCCTAGGCGAATTCGGGCTGAGCGATCTGACCGATCGCAGCCGACTGGAAGCGCTGCAGATCACCAGTGCCGGCTTGACGCTGACCGGCGATCAGGTCGGCGACGCGCGGTATCTCGCGCCCGAGCGACTGGCCGGGCAGGCTGCCACGGCCGCCAGCGATGTGTACGCGCTTGGCGTATTGCTGCTGCAGATGTCGGTGGGCGATCTGCAACGCACGCTGGCGGACCCGTGGGTGCAAGCCGTCGATTCGCAGCCGCTGCGCGAGCTGATCGCCGCCTGCACGTCTGCGGCACCGGAGGCCCGACCCGAGGCGGCGGTCGTGGCCGAGTGGCTGCGCACGTTCGCCCAGGCGGCGCGCGACGCGGAGCCGACCGACCTCAGCGCCTCGCATGCGAGTGCGACGCCAGCCCCCGCGTCCGCCGATGCGGAAGCCTCCGTGCCCGCGCTCGCCGTCGGCGGTCGAATCGGCCCCTACCGCCTGCTCGACCAGCTCGGCGAGGGCGGCATGGGCGTGGTCTATCTTGCCGAACAGCACACCCCCGTGCAGCGCAAGGTCGCGCTGAAGGTGGTGCGCACCGGCATGATGAGCGCCGATGTGCGCGCCCGTTTCGAGGCCGAGCGCCAAGCGCTGGCGCTGATGCACCATCCCAATGTGGCGTCGGTGTTCGACGCCGGCAACACCCAGACCGGCCAGCCCTACTTCGCAATGGAGTACGTGCAGGGCCAGGACATCACCGCCCACTGCGACCGGCACAAGCTGGACTTCCAGGCGCGCGTCGGGCTGTTCCTGCAGGTCTGCGAAGGTGTCCTGCACGCGCACCAGAAGGGACTGGTCCACCGGGACCTCAAGCCCGGCAATATCCTGATCAGCCGCGCCAAGGACCAGCCGGCGACGGTGAAGATCATCGACTTCGGCGTGGCCAAGTCGATGTCCGGCCTGCTGGCATCCAACCCGGCACACACCCGCCTGGGCAGTTTCGTCGGCACGCCGACGTACAGCAGCCCGGAGCAGATCTCCGGCCCGATCGCGAACGTCGATACCCGCGCGGACATCTACTCGCTGGGCGTGGTGCTGTACGAACTGCTGGCGGGCGTCACGCCGTACAGCGAGGACGAGATCAACCACAAGACCCCTGTGGAGCTGGCGCGCCTGCTCAGCGGCGAACACCCGCCGAGCCCGCTGGTGCGCTACGCCAGCCTGAGCCGGGAAGAGGAGCAGACCATCGCGGAGCGGCGTTCGCTGTCGGTGGAGGAGATGAAATCCCAACTGGGCGCCGACGTGTCGTGGATTGTGGGCAAGTGCCTGGAAGTGGACCCGGAAGACCGCTACCCCTCGGTGCTGGCGCTGGAGAACGATCTGCACCGCTGGCTGGATGACAAACCGATCGAAGCGCGTCCGGCCACACGGCTGTACCGGATGCGCAAGTTCGTGCGGCGGCATCGGTTGGGTGTGGCGGCGGCGACGCTGGGCACGCTGACGCTGCTGACGGCGACGGGCGTGGCGGTCGATGGCTATGCACGCGCCGAAAAAGCGCGGAAAGAGGCCGAAATGGCGGCCGAGTTCCAGGCCAAACTGATGGCAACCATCGATCCCGCAGCCATCGGTATCGGCCTGCGCAGTGCTTTGGTCGAGGCCGTGCAGAAACATGGCGCAGAACGCGGCCGGGACAAAGCCACCATTGCAAAGAGCGTCCAACAACTGGAAACATCGATCGAGAGCGTGAATTTCACCGACCTGGCAATGAATCAGTTGGAGACGAATACCTTCAAACCAGCACTGGCTTCCATCAAGAACGACTACAGCGACCAACCGTTACTGCAGGCGCGTCTGCGCGAAAGCATTGCCTATGCGCTGTTGAACGCTGGTCTGCAACAGGAAGCGTTCGAGCCCTTGCAGCTTGCGCTGGAACAACGCCGACGCCTGCTGGGCGCAGACGACCCATCGACGCTCGACTTGCTGCGCCAGCGCGGCTACTTGCATACCACTATGTTCCAGTTGAATGAGGCCGATGCGGATACCCAAGCCGCTCTGTCGGGGCTGCGGCGCGTGCTGGGGAACGACCATCCGGACACGCTCAGAGCCAGCTCACAGAGGAGCATGGTTCTGGCCAGGCAGAACAAATTGAATCAAGCCGAGGCGCTGATCCGGGAAACGCTCGCCGTGCAGCGCCGTGTGCTCGGCAAGGACCATAAAAACACACTAGGTTCACTCCGCAGTCTCAGCCACATTTTGTTCCTGCAACGCAAATTCAAGGAGGCGTTGGCGCACGCGCAAGAAGCAGTGACGTTGAAACAGCGGACACAGGGTGACAACCATCCGGATACGCTCGAAAGCATGGGCGAGATGTCTTTGCTCTATTGGGAGATGGGCAGGCGTGCTGAAGGGGAAGCGCTCATGCGTGAGACGCTCGAAGGGTTTCGCCGGGTGTCGGGCGACGAGCATCCGAACACGCTGGCCGCAATCTCCAACCTGTCAAACTTTCTCGTGCAGGCAAACCGCGGCGCCGAGGCCGAAGCACCCTTGCGCCAAGTGTTGGAGGCGTCGCGCAAACTGTACGGTGCCGGCAATGCAGAGACGCTGATATCCCAAGTGACTTTGGGTGAAGCTCTCTTCAAAAATGGTAAATCGGTCGAAGCCGAGTCGATGCTTCGTGAAGCACTGGCCTACCAGCGAGAATCGCTTGGCGGCCATCATGATGAGTGGCTTCTGACTACCGCCAGTAAGCTTGCATATCAGCTGAATCAAGAAGGAAAGCTGAATGAGGCGGAAGCGCTTCTGCGTGAGACGGTCGAAGATTATCGCCGAGTTTTTGGCGAGAACAATCCGAACACCTGGGGAGCAATCACTAGACTATCGGAGATGCTCAACGCGACAAACCGGAGCGACGAAGCCGAAGCCGCTTTGCGACAGTTATTGAAGGCGCAACGCGCGGTAGACGGTGCCGAGAAAGAGCTGCTATTCAAGCAAACCCTCTACTTTTTTGCCGCAGCTCTACGTAATACAGGCAAATTGGCCGAGGCCGAGTCGGCGTTTCGTGAAGTGGTCGCCTTCACGCAATCTCCAGAGGGCTATGATCCTGTTCGCGAGGCAGAGACCTCCGCGACCTTTGCAAGCGTGTTGCGGGGGCAAGGCAAGCTCGATGAGGCCATTGCCGAATACCGGAAGGCCCTGGCGGGATTTCGCCAAATCCTCGGCGATGAGCATGAAATCACCTTTCTGATGACCGACACGCTGGGGGCCACGTTGCGAATGAAGGGTGACATCAGTGAGGCGGATGCACTGCACCAGCAGGCGCAGCAGATGCAGCGCCGGACGCCGGGCAACACCGACCCGGACACGGTCACGACGATGCGCCGGTTGATGCCCTACGACCCAGACACGATGGTCCTGATCAGCGATGCAGGCGCACGCGCGGAAGCGCAGGGCGATCTCGAAAAAGCCGAAACGCTGCTACGAGAAGCGCTTGCACAGCAGCGGAAGAATTTCCGCGTCAATCCCATCGGCACATTGATCACGATCGACCGGCTGAGAGGGGTACTGGTTCGTCGCGGCCGGTTGAGCGAAGCCGCAGCGCTTGAAAAAGAGCTGGCCAAACACGCCGGGCCGTCCGATCGGCGCTTACCACGGCGAAGGCTGTCGCAGCTTCGCCGGTGGGACAACACCGTCTTCATCGCCGACCGGACACGGCTCGGGTCATGCGCGCAGCGATGAACGGGCTGCAGCACAGTAACCGCATGCCATGCGCGGCTGGTCATGTGTGAGTAGGTACCCTCACCACCCGTAGCTGACCCCATGCGACCGGCCACGCCCTCGAAAACATCCGCTATGGCCGTGCGGCGACCCACCGCCATCTTCTTTTTATATTGATTCGTCTTGCTCTCAGTCGTTCATGGACATACGAATCAATAGCTTGCGTCGCCACAGTCAGGCCAACGGCCTCTGCGTCGCCGTGCTGTTGGTCGTAGTGAGTCTTGCGAAGTTGACCAACGGAAGCGCCATCGCAACGTCGGCGGATCCGAAGTCGCAGGCGGCCGCACCAGCAGCGGATGCCCATATCCGCAGCGGCACACCCGGACGGAAGCAGATACGGAAGCAAATCCGGGCACATTGATGGCGCCACGGCGTACGTGACTCGCACACACAGCCGTAGGCAACACGGTGGCATCTGCACGCCGCCGTCGCTGCATGCTCAATCCCGCTGGGCACGGTGCTGTCACCCCGTTCAATCCAGCGCAGGCGATCAGCCCTGCGCCTGCCAACGAAGAGCATGCCGGCGGCAAGCATGGATCCTGTGCGACATCGAAACTTGGCCTGACAGCACCGGGTAGCCGCGCGATTCGTGCAAAACAGGTACGGAGCCGTCCGGAAAATTCTTCTTTTTTTATTTCAGGCCACTTCGAAATCAATGGCTTGGGCGAAAAAAATATCCTTTTTCTGATTTGTTGTTCATTAGATATGCATTCCACAGGCTGGGGCTTGAACCGCGAATCGTCCGGCGTAGAACGGAGGTGTGGAAGCGATCCGTGTGCCACCAACCTCCCGGAAACAACGCCTGATTGGACATGTGAACGGCGGAGTGCAGGCGAGTGAAGTGGATCCATGGGTTACGACTGCACGGAACCGGTCTATTCGCCGGCTCAAAAAAGCTCCTGCGGAGCCCCTTTAGTCATGTAGTCGGAATATCCATGAAGAATATGCTCTACGTGGTGTCGATGTAGATTCAAATTACCGAATGCGATTCACCGCGAGTCTAGACAAGTGGACCCGATCCTGTTCCGTTTTCGTAAAGATGACGGAACCCAGGTAAGTGCATGACCAGCCTGGCTTGTGCTTCTTCGAATTTGACGATGATCTTCTTTTTCACACAACAGGATGGATCAAAATGAAAGCTAAATTACTTACGCTTGCTTTGACAGCAGCAGCCCTCATGGTGCCGGCCATCAGTCGGGCGGTTCCACCGGCACAGGGCGACACAAGAGTTTGCAGAGTAACACTGTCTAAATCGTGCCCGGGTAGCTACCCCGATTCAGAGGGAACGATTAAATCTGACTTTTTTTTGCCAAACAGTACATATAGATCAGTGCAGTGGATTGGAACTGGTCGGCCGTGCACAACTAGCGGGGGCTGCACCACCACCTTCTCGAGAGTCTCCACTGACGCTGTTACTTGGAAACTTGGTGTTAAGGTATCAGCCACATATAAGGTAGGCGATACAATTGGAATTGCGGGTGAAGTAAACGCGGAATACGGCAAGACCTTCACTGATACCGACATCATTACGGAGACCAGGAGCATCGCTTACGGGTACACGCACCAACCTTACACATACATCTCCCGAGGTATCGTTTACCGTACCTATTTAGGGGTCTGGGAGAGAGGCAATGGATATAGTTGCGGGGCTTTTGGTGCATATCGGTGCTATAAATACACATGGAATCGAAGCGCAGTTGCAGCAGAGACGGTGTATAAAGTGTTCAATAGCGGAGGTGGCCAGCTTTACGATTTCGCTGTATATAAGAACAATACGAGCTCTGGTCTTTTTTTAGAGAATGATAATTGATAACGAAAGCATAAAACATCATCGCTTACTAAGCATGTTTTTTCTTGCTCGCGATTCAATAGATTGAGCTATTGAATCGCGAGCGACCTATGGCATCAATAGAGCTCGTGGCCAATGAGCAACCCATGAGGCGATCATTGGTACATTATAATGCTGGAGTCATCTCAATATCGATGAAGAATATTTTATAAAAAAAATTTCAAATCGCTATTCTCGAAAACACGATATTTCAGTGTTTTTTACTCGCTTAAAGCCACGGAATCCCTTCTTTCGCATTTATGGCGAGCCTAAATTTCAGACCGTTTCGTTTTCATATTTGCTCTATTCTTTTTTGATTTGATTAGTACGCAAAATAAAACTTGAGTGCGGTTTCTTGCGATAATAGACCACCCATGTATTGCAAATGCATTGCCAAGCTCTACAGCCCTTGCGTCATGTCAGCCATTGAAATTAACTTATTCATTCAGGAATAAGTTAATTCATTATCGACTATTTCTGCGCGCCGCAACGATGATCGCGCACATCAATCTTGGACTAATAGTGATTATGTTTAAAAATAATCCGAGGTTTCAAAAATCAATCCCTCTCCTTTTGATCGTTGCTGCATTTACTTTGTTTTATCGTGCGGAAATTTTGAACTATGGATATAAAACATTCCATCGCGAACTGGCTTCTCCGAATGAATTAAATAATAAAAACAGCGCATAATCGCCGCCCGACCATTCGCGATTTGCGGCAGCTTCGTCAATTAAAGCACGGTCTTACTATCCTAATGCAACGATAAATCACCAGCTTCCGACACTGAGAAATGCGGCCGATAAAGGCGACCCATACGCGGCATGCGTCTTGTCTCGCGCTCTGCTTCTTTGTAAGCAGAATAGTGCTGGATCAATATTAGCGAGATACTCAAGTGAGTATTTGGCTTCATTAAGTGAAAAAGAAGCTGATTCGCTGGCATCGGCGGTTGCATCGCGGGAAAGCGCGGCATCTGCAATTTGCGAGGGTATCGACCCATATGATCTTGAAGAGATTGATGGAAGAATTTATCAATCCGCAGCTTTGGGTGATGTAGGCGCGATGCGTATATTTTCCATGCAATCTTACAGCCAGGACGGCCTGCTGCAACTGGATGAAAGAGATCATTTTAAAGCAGAGAGACATAGTGAATATGCCGAGTCGATGATGAACCATGCAGCGGATGCAGGTGATCCTGATGCATTAAATGCGATTTTCTTTTCGTATTCAGCAGGCATCATCTACACCCCATTTAACAAGGCGAATCTGCGCGTAGATCCTGTGAAGTCGATCGCTGCATTTCGAGCACTACTATCAGTCGACGAGTATTTTCTGAAAAGCAGGTACTCGGCACATTTTTTCACTGAAGCAGAAAAATCAATCAAATCGAGATTTGCGATGCTAAACGACGCCGATAAGATTCGCCTAGCAGAGATGGAAGACGCTTACATTCGTGCTTATCGCGCTGAGCGCAGGGCACACGGCATCGAAGAAGAGCTCTTCAATGAGTTGCCTGAGAAAGCTTGCGCGGATATAAAGAAAGAACGTGGCCAGACAAAAATTCCAGGACACCCACAATTCGCTATTGAATCTCAAAGCGAATCGACTCAGTGCAAATCAACTCCCGACGTTACACGCTGTGCGCCTGACCCCGGAGGCTTACCAGTCATCGGCCACACGGCATCCTCCCTCGCGGGCCACGACGCTTCCATCCTCGATCAAGCGGGCCGCGCGATCTTCTTCGCCAAACCCAATCCCTTGACCCATCGCTGGCCGATACGCTGAGCGACAGCGATCAGATCGTGCGCTTCGCCGACGACGCGCCAGTAACCCGAACCGATCGCACTCACCCGCACGGTCCAGCGCTGACTCGTCGGGTCCAGCGATTGCAGAACAGAGGGCTCATCGTTTGGAATCGCTCCTCGCTTGCCTTCGCGCAGGTGTCGCCCGGTCCAGTCGACCAGTTCCAGATAGTCGCCCATGCGAATCGGCAGACATCGCAATAGCGAGCCCGATGTCGGCGGCAAGGATTGCTTCAGTACGGCCGGATCCCGTTTGGCGTGATCGATGCGCTGCTGTGCGCTGGTGTAGTCGTCGATACCGCACAGGAATGCACGCCTTACGCAGCGTTGCACGCAGTGGAAGGTGCTTTCGGTATCGGTCGGAACGAGTTGGGATCGCGGTTGAGCCATGACTGGCATGATCGCGCAGTGGTAGGGAAGCCGCTCTCGGGAAGTCACGCGGATCGCTGTAGGGGATTCCTGATTCGTGGGTGTCCTTGTCCCTGCAAATACCCTGAGTCCAGCGGCCTGCTTCGATGCTGCATTAGCGGACGGTCGATTGACTTCGCGCCGAAGGCGTGACAGGCGCGCAGGACAGCTTGAACCGTTCGCGTCCTTTCGGGGGTGACTTCTATACTCTGCCGGCAGATGGGCACACGGGGGGCGTGCGGTCGAGATCGACCGCACCCGGGCCAATCAATGGGAGTCAACTGGCAGTGAGCAGCACACCAAGAATGGAAGACCGTTATCTGGACCGCGCCTACACGATCGCAGGCCGGGTGATTGATCCGATCGGCGGGACCGTCGCCCATGTCGATCAACGCATTCCGCTCAAGCGCAAACACTTGGAAGTGCTGGCCTGTCTCGCGTCCGCCGGGACCGCAGTGGTCGCCCGCGAAGCGTTCATCGATCTGGTCTGGAGAGGCAATGCGCTGGTCGGCGATAACGGCCTGAACAGTTCTATCCACGCGCTGCGGCGCGCGTTGCAGGACACCGATGCCGACAAGCCGCTGATCAAGACCATACCGCGTCGCGGGTATCAGCTCACCGTGGTCGCAGGCGAGGCGCAGGAGGCGTTGCCGGAGGCGTTCGCACCCGGCATGCCCATCGCCGGGAAGCCGGGCTGGCATTTGTCGCGCAAGCTGGGGGGCAACGCGGCCAGCGAACTGTGGCTGGCCCAAGACCGGACCAGCGGCGACAAACGCGCGTTCCGCTTCTGTCGCAGCGAACAGCATCTGCAGGCGCTGCGCCGTGAGACCACGGTACTGCGCTATCTGCGCGAAGCATTGGCGGGACGGCAAGACACCGCGGTGGTGCTGGATTGGCAGTTGGATGAGCCGCCGTATCACCTGGAGATGGACGATGCCTCGGGCGGCAGTCTGGCGGAGTGGGCGGTCGCACAGGGCGGCATCGGCCGTATGGCCTATCCGGAGCGGCTGCGTCTGACGGGCGAAGTCGCCGAGGCGCTGGCGGCGGTGCATGCGGTCGACGTGGTGCATCGCAACCTCGTTCCGTCGAGCGTGCTGATGCATTTGGATCGCGACGAGCGCGAGCAACACGCGCGTCTGGGCGAATTCGGGCTGAGCGATCTGACCGATCGCAGCCGGCTGGAAGCGCTGCAGATTACCAGTGCCGGCTTGACGCTGACCGGCGATCAGGTCTGCGACGCGCGGTACCTCGCGCCCGAGCGACTGGCAGGGCAGACTGCCACGGCCGCCAGCGATGTCTATGCGCTTGGCGTGCTGTTACTGCAGATGGCGGTAGGCGATCTGCAGCGCACACCGGCGGATGCGTGGGAGCAAGAGATCGATTCACATCCGCTGCGGGAACTGATCGCAGCGTGCACGTCCGCAGCGCCGGAGGCCCGCCCCGAGGCGGCGGTCGTGGCCGAGTGGTTGCGCGCATTCGCGCAGGCCGCGCACGATGCAAAGCGGACCGACGCTACTGCGTCGCATGTGGCAAGGTCACCCTTACCCGTCGCCGCACAGACCCCGGAAGCACCGGCCCCCACCGCACCGGCTTCCACTGCATCAGAGCCAACCACATCGGATCCGGCCATCGGCGGGCGCGTGGGCCCTTATCGCCTGCTCGACCAGCTCGGCGAAGGTGGGATGGGCGTGGTCTATCTGGCCGAGCAGCTAGAACCGGTGCAGCGCAAGGTCGCGCTGAAGCTGATCAAGACGGGCATGGACAGCAAGCAGGTGCTCGCCCGCTTCGAGGCCGAGCGCCAAGCCTTGGCACTGATGAATCATGCCAATGTGGCCACGGTCTACGAGGCCGGCAGCACGTCGTTGGGGCAGCCGTATTTTGCGATGGAGTACGTCCGCGGCTTGGACATCACCGCACACTGCGATCAGCTGGAGATGGATTTCCGGGAACGCATCGCACTGTTTCTTCAAGCCTGCGAAGGCGTGCTGCACGCGCACCAGAAAGGCCTGATCCATCGCGATCTCAAGCCCGGCAATATCCTGGTCAGCCGTGCGCAGGACCAGCCGGCCACCGTCAAGATCATCGATTTCGGCGTATCCAAATCCCTATTGGGCGTCTTGGGCGTCGACCCGGCGTACACCCGCCTGGGCAGCTTCGTAGGTACGCCTGCCTACAGCAGTCCGGAACAGGTGTCGGGGCCGCTGGTGAATGTGGATACGCGCACCGACATCTATTCGCTGGGCGTGGTGCTGTATCAATTGCTGGCGGGCGTGACGCCGTACAGCGAAGAAGAACTGAACCGCAAGACGCCGATCGAGCTGGCGCGGCTGTTGAGCGGGGAACGTCCGCCGAGCCTGTTGGCGCGCTTCTCCAGCCTGAGCGTCGAAGACGAAGGCAAGATCGCCAGGCACCGATCGTTGTCGGTTGAACAGATGAAAGCCCTGTTGGGCAGCGACCTGTCGTGGATCGTCGGCAAATGTCTGCAGAGCGATCCGGACGACCGCTATCCCTCGGTGCTGGAACTGGAAAAAGACCTGCGCCGCTGGCTCGACGACAAGCCGATCGAAGCGCGTCCCGCGTCGCGGATGTACCGGGTGCGCAAGTTCGTGCGCCGGCACCGGGTCGGCGTCGCGCTGGCCAGCGCGATGACATTGGCCCTGCTGACGGCGACCACCGCCGCCGTGATTGGTTTTGTGCGCACCGAAGAGGCACTGAAGGCCGCACGCATGGCCACCGCCGAAGCGGAGATTGCCGCCAATTTCCAGGTCAAGCAGATGCAGTCCATCAATCCGGCGGCGATCGGACTGAGCTGGCGCAGCGCCTTGATCAAGGCGGTCCAGGAACAAGACCCCGAACGCGGCGGAGATCCGGCCACCGCTGCGCAGCGCAGGCAGCAACAGGAGAACCTGCTCAAAGGCGTGAACTTCACCGATCTGGCGCTGGATCAGCTGGACACCCATTCATTCCAGCCGGCCTTGGCGACGATCAAGAACGACTTCCGCGACTCTCCGTTGCTGCAGGCGCGCCTGTGGCAAACCATGGCCGACACCCTGTTCAAGCTCGGCCAGTACGAAGCGGCGGTCGAGCCGCAGCGGCTGGCGCTGGAGCAGCGCCGCCGGCTGCTGGGTGCAGACGACCCATCGACGCTTGTCGCGTTGTACCGTCGAGGCGCTCTGGGTTGTGAGATGACCCGGTACAAAGAGGCGGAAGTCGATCTGCGTGCGGCAACGACAGGGTTGCGGCGCGTTTTTGGCAACGACCATCCGGACACATTGCGATCGATCACGGCAACCGGTTATTGCCTGATGTATCAAGGCAAATTCGAGATGGCAGTAGCGCTGTTTCGTGAAGCGTACGAGCGTCGGCGTCGCACGCTGGGGCAGGATCATCGGGACACACTGGTATCGGCAAACGATTTGGCTGCCGCGTTGGCGAGTTTCGGAAAATTCAAGGAAGCATTGCCGTATGCAGAGGCCTCCGTGAACGGGTTTCGCCGAGTTCAGGGTAGTGTCTTGGCCAGTCGCGACCACGATATGCTCAAAGCAGTAGAAACATTGTCTTCAACGTATCGCAAGCTGGGTCGGGATGTTGAGTCAGAAGCGCTCTCGCGTGAGGCGATCGAAGTAGCGCGTCAATTGCTGGGCGACGCGCATCCGGACACCTCAGGGTTGATCGACGATTTGGCGTCTGCGCTCATGGGTCTGGACCGGCCTGCTGAAGCTGAAGTTTACTTTCGGCAGGCGCTGGAGAGCCGGCGCGCAGTGCTCGGCGACGAGAATGAGGATGTACTCTTCAACCGTGCCTACATTGCAAATGCATTGGCGGAACAGGAAAAAAACGAAGAAGCTGAGCGGATATTGCGTGACGTCATTGCCGACCATCGGCGGCTGTTTGGCGAGGGCCATACAAACACGTCCGATCTCACCAATTATTTGGCATTTGTCTTGCGCGATCAAGGCAAACTCGACGAATCCGAAGCGTTGTTCACTGAAGTGTTGACGACACGGCGCCGTTTCTACGGAAACGAAAACCGCTACAGCCTACAGACCATGAATGCCTTGGTCAGTGTCTTGCGGAAAAAAGGCGAGATCAGCAAGGCCAAAGCCCTGCTTCAGGATGCACTGAAGATACAGCGTCGGACATTGGGCGAGGTGGACCAGGATACATTGGAGTCGCTCCGTCATCTGGCCGCAATGACGCGTGCGGAGGGCGATCTCACGCTGACCGAAACGCTGATGCGCGAAGCCCTGGCCGGTTATCGCCAAACGCTTGGCGACGATCATGCGACGACGTTGGCCACGGTCGAGCGACTCAGCCAGGTCCTGCGTGAGCGCGGCGCACCGGACGAAGCTGCCGCCTTGGAACGAGCGTTTGCCAAGTCCGGGAAACCCACGCCCAACGCCAAAAAGCAATGAGTCGGCGCATCGGGCGCCATCACGGGCGGACGATGCTGGGCCTTCGACAGTTCGAAGATGCCGAACAGACGCTCGACAAAGCGAAGGCCGATGTCTGGCGGAAGAAACTCGACACGTTGAATACGGGCGGCGCACAGCCAGCCGGCGCAGTGCTGTGATCGGCAGATAAGCAGATCACTGATACGGCGATCTGCGCAGCACCGCTAACAGGGTCCCAAGGCGGGGCCCGGTAGCCCGGTCGACAGCGACACGCGGCAGAGGACATCCAGCGGGTGTCGCCCTAATGCAGGCAGTACTGCGCTGCATCCAGAGCCACCGCGTGGATGATGCACGGTGATGCGCAAGGCCGCGCACCAACCCGCCAAGGCAATTGAACTATCATTTTTCTCATTTTTGACTGCGTCTGCGCAGGCCAGTCAAGCGCTTGCGCCAGCCGCCGGCGTGACCGCCGCGCTGTCCACGCCGCACAAGACCGTTGCAATCTTTCGCTTTCTAACAGGGGCGGTTTCAGTACTCTTTCCCTACGCTTTGCCAGGTCAGCACGTGCGCAGTCTCCGGCCGCAGTCGACCGCAGCCGCGCTATCAATAGGAGTCCAATTGCATTGAGCAACACACCGACAATGGAAGACCGTTATCTGGATCGCGTCTACGTGATCGCCGGCCGGGTGATCGATCCGATCGGCGGGACCATCACCCATGCCGATCAACGCACGCAGATCAAGCGCAAGCATCTGCAAGTGCTGGCCTGCCTGACCAGCGCCGGGACGGCGATGGTGCCCCGCGAGGCGTTCATCGATCTGGTCTGGAGAGGCAACGCCTTGATTGGCGAAAACGGCCTGAACAGCTCCGTCCATGCCCTGCGCCGCGCGTTGCACGATATCGACGCCGACAAACCGCTGATCCGTACCATCACGCGCCGCGGCTACCAGCTCACGGTCGCGGCTGGCGAGGTGGAGGAGCAGGTGCCGGCGGCGTTCACGCCCGGCATGTCCATCTCCGGAAAACCGGGATGGCAGTTGTCGCGACGGTTGGGCGGCAATGCGTTCAGCGGCAATGCGTTCAGCGAGATCTGGCTGGCCGAGAAGCAGGCCAGCGGCGAGCGGCGCGCATTCCGCTTCTGCCGCAGTGAACAGCACCTGCAGGCGCTGCGCCGCGAGACCAAGATGCTGCGCTACCTGCGGCAGGCGCTGGCGGGACGCCGCGACATCACCGTGGTACTGGACTGGCAGTTGGACGAGCCGCCATACCACCTGGAAATGGACTACGCGTCCGGCGGCAGCCTGACGGAATGGGCGAACGCGCAGGGCGGGATTGCGCGGGTCGCGCTTGCGGAGCGCTTGCGCCTGATGGGTGAAGTCGCCGAGGCGTTGGCGGCAGTCCACGCGGCGGATGTCGTTCACCGTACTCTGGGCCCGGCGAGCATCCTGATCGACGAAGAGGGCAGCGAACAGGGGCCACACGCCAAGCTGGGCGAGTTCGCGCTGAGCGATCTCACCGACCGCAGCCATCTGACCGCCCTGCAGATCTCCAGTGCGGGCTTGACGCTGACCGGCGAGAACGTCGGCGACGCGCTGTATCTCGCGCCCGAACGCCTGGCAGGACACGCTGCCACGGCCGCCAGCGATGTCTATGCCCTTGGCGTGCTGTTACTGCAGATGGCGGTAGGCGATCTGCAGCGCACACCGGCGGATGCGTGGAAGCAAGAGATCGATTCACTGCCGCTGCGGGAACTGATCGCAGCGTGCACGTCCGCAGCGCCGGAGGCCCGGCCCAAAGCTTCAGTCATTTTCGAGTGGCTGCGCGCGTTCGCGCAGGCCGCGCACGATGCAAAGCGGACCGACGCCACAGCGTCGCATGCGACAGCGTCACCCTCACACGTTCCCGCACAGACCCCGGAAGCACCGGCTCCCACCGCACCGGTTTCCACTGCATCAGAGCCGGCCCCATCAGAGCCGACCCCATCGGATCCGGCCATCGGCGGGCACATCGGCCCGTATCGCTTGCTCGGCCAGCTCGGCGAAGGCGGGATGGGCGTGGTTTATCTGGCCGAGCAGCTCGAGCCGGTGCAGCGCAAAGTCGCGCTGAAGGTGGTCCGCACCGGCATGATGAGCGCCGAGGTACGCGCGCGCTTCGAGGCCGAGCGCCAAGCCCTGGCGCGGATGCACCACGCCAACGTGGCATCCGTATTCGACGCCGGCAGCACGCCGTCCGGGCAACCCTATTTCGTCATGGAGTACGTACAGGGCCAGGAGATCACCGCCCACTGCGATCGCCAGCGCCTGGATTTCCGGGCACGCGTCACCCTGTTCCTGCAGGTCTGCGAAGGCGTGCTGCATGCGCACCAGAAGGGCCTGGTGCACCGCGACCTCAAGCCGGGGAACATTCTGGTCAGTCGCACGAAAGACCAGCCGGGGACGGTGAAGATCATCGACTTCGGCGTGGCCAAGTCGATGTCCGGCCTGCTGGCTTCCCACCCGGCGCACACCCGCCTGGGCAGCTTCGTGGGCACACCCGTGTACGGCAGCCCGGAGCAGATCTCCGGACCCATCGCGAATGTCGACACCCGCGCCGACATCTACTCGCTGGGCGTGGTGCTGTACGAGTTGCTGGCGGGTGTCACGCCGTACAGTGAGGAAGCGCTCAAGCACAAAACCCCGTTGGAGCTGGTGCGCCTGCTCGGCGGCGAACGCCCGCCAAGCGCGCTGATCCGTTTCGCCGGTTTGAGCCGGGAAGAGGAGCAGACCATCGCGGAACGGCGTTCGCTGTCTGTAGATGAAATGAAATCCCAACTGGGCGCCGACCTGTCGTGGATCGTCGGCAAATGCCTGGAAGTGGACCCGGACGACCGTTACCCGTCGGTGCTGGAGCTGGAAAAAGATCTGCGCCGCTGGCTGAATGAAGAGCCCATCGAAGCGCGGCCAACCTCCCGGATCTACCGGCTGCGAAAATTCGCACGGCGGCACCGGACCGGTGTAGCGCTGTCCAGTGTGATGACACTGGCGCTGCTGATCACGACCGCCACTGCAGTTCATGGCTTGCTGGCGGCACGCAGGGCCACCGTTGAAGCAGAAAAAGTGGCCGACTTCTACATCAGTCAGATGCGGTCCATCGACGCTTCCGCCATGGGCAACGGCATGCAACAGGCATTGATCGGAGCGGTTGAAAAACGCGGCGCCAGACTCGGGTGGGATCCCGCAACGCTTGCACAGGCTCAAAAACAATTCGACGCGCTCACCGAAGATGTGAACTACACCGACCTGACGCTGGGTCAGCTGGACAACTATTCATTCAAACCGGCAATGGCTGGCATCAAGCAGAACTTCGGCGACTCGCCGCTACTGCAGGCACGCCTATGGCAATCCTTGGCCGACACCCAACTGAACCTTGGCCAGTATGAAGCAGCCATCGAGCCACAGCGGCTTGCGTTTGAACAGCGCCTTCGACTGCTCGGGCCCGACGACCCATTGACGCTCATTTCGATGCGCGGCCGCGCCGACTCGCTGAGACGCATCGGCCAGAAGGATGGGGCCCTGCACTATGCACAGGCGGCGGCAACGGAGATGCGACGGGTCTTGGGGGACGATCATCCGGAAACATTGTCAGCGATCGTCCTGCAGGGCATTGCTCTGTTGGATCTGGGAGAAGCTCATGCGGCGGAGCAGCTGTTTCGTGAAGCAGTCGCCGGTCAGCGCCGCGTCCTGGGCAACGACCATGTCGAAACTCTGCGTACGGTAAGTTTTCAATCTCGGGCGGCATCCCGCCAGCACAAGCACAAAGAAGCGGTCGCATACGGGCAGGAAGGACTGAGCGGATATCGCCGCACGCTCGGCAGCAGCAATCAGCAAACGCTTCTGGCGATGTCCAGATTGGGTAGGGCATATCTTGCAATGGGCAAGTATCCTGAAGCGGAAGGCCTGCTTCGTGAGGCTCTCAGTGGGTATGACCGAAAGCTGGGCGAAAGCCACCCGAACACTTGGCGGACGATGGAGGCGCTCTCGGAAGCGCTGATGTCAATAGATCGACCCGATGAAGCCAACATCTATTGGCTGAAAGTGCTTGAACAAAAGCGCAAGTTCATGGGTTTCGAAAATTCCGACACATACGGCACCATCACTGCGCTGGGCCATGTGTTACGCGCAAACGGCCGATTTGCAGAAGCGGAATCGACGTATCGCAAAGTCATCGCCGGACTGCGACGGTTCAATGGAGAGGATGCTGCATTCGAAAGCCGTCCCGCCCGCGACCTGATGGGTGTAACGATCAATCTGGCCGGCGCATTGAGGGGCCAAGGCAAGCTTGACGAGGCCATCACCCTCTACCGCAGCAGTCTCGAAGAAAGCCGACGAAAGCTGGGCGATGAGCACCCCTCAACGTTTTTGACCAAAGAGCTGCTCGCATCCACGCTGCGTATGAAAGGGGACATCAGCGCAGCCGACGCGCTGCATGCGCAGGCGCTGCAAACGCAGCGCCTGGCGCCGGGTAATTCCGATCCGGATACGCTGGCGACCATGCGTCGGTTAACGGGCAACCTGTGGCCCGACACACTGGCACTGATCAGCGACGCAGGTGCGCGGGCAGAAGCGCAGGGCAATCTGGAACAGGCCGAAGCACTTCTTCGTGAAGCCCTGGCCGGTCAGCGCCGGAAGCTTGGCAGCCATACCGTCGATACGCTGTTCACGATCGACCGGCTGAGTCGGGTCCTGGCTCGGCGCGGCCAGTTGAAAGAAGCCTCCACTCTTGAAAAAGAGTTGGCTGAACACGATTGGCCAAAGCCGCTCCACATGCGCGACAAGAAGACATAGCTGAGCGGACTCATTGGGCCCTGTCTCGGTCGGACGCTGCTGCAGCTTGGCCGGCCGGAAGACGCAGAACGCATCGTCGATTGGAACCGGCGTCGATTGGAAGCGGCGTCCAAATGCGCGCAGCCACAACCTGACGGCAGCCAACCGCCGCTGGCCGTGCGCGAGTGACCAAGGGCAGGCGATCGGGCTAAAGGCCAATCCCATCCGGCCGGGTGGTGCCCGGTATTGGGACCGCCGCCCACCGACATCGCGCTGGCAGCCACCCACACCCGCGCAAATGATCTGCGGTGGCCGCGCAGACAGCCCATGGCCACCTTCTTTTTTATTGTTTCTCCTTGCTTCCGGTTATCCACGCGCTTACAGATCAATGGCTTGCGCAGGCGCAGTCGACAGCGGCCTTTCCTGATCTTCATTCCTCTTCATTGCGCTTGCGGCCGCGAACGCAGCCCGGCAACGGTGCTAGAACTGAGCTGCAGACGCGCCGTCCAGGCCGTCGCAGCGAAGAATCCATACCTCAGGGGGGATGGCCATGAACAGGTTCAACAGCCACAGGCGGACAAGGCTCAGCGCATGCGTCGCGGGCTTGCGCGCGCCGTTCACACGCCTTGCCTCCGAACGCAGCGGCATCCGCCACCCCCATGCGCGCCCCGGCGATCGGGATCTGTTGGACGGTCTCCTGCCCCTTCAGCCGATCGAACTCTGCGTCGCCGCGCTGCTCGTCTTCGTGAGTCTTGCGATGTTCGCCGACAGAAGCGCCACTGCGGCGATCACAGATTCACAGCAGCAGCTTGCGCCAGCGGCGGATGCCGATACCCCCAGCAGAGAACCAGGACGGAAGGGCAAGAGGGTCCGGTGATGGAATCACGGCGCACGTGACCTGAGCAGAAAGCACCAGGCCGGGAAAGCACCAAGCCACACGATGGCATCTGCACGGCGGCGGCGCGGCAAGCGCTACCCCGATCGATACGGTGCTGCCCCTCATTCAGTCCAGCAGCGTCGGTCAGTCCCGCGGCTGTCGACGAAAAGCATGGATCCCGGGATAACAAACCCGGAATCGATGCCGCTTAGCACGCGTGCGCTAGGCAACCATCGGCGAAACATCCCTCGACGTCATAGACGCGATAAAGCGAAAAAACCGCCGCATCGAAACACGGCGCCCTGTATTGGCACCATGACCCGGCCTGATAGCGCAGGGCCGCCGCGCAATTCGTGCGGAGAGAGCCAAAGCGGGCCAGCGAAGTTCTTCTTTTTCTATTTCAGCTGACTGCGCAATCAATGACTTGGGTCAGAGCAATCCCACCCTGTTCTTCTTTGCCCTTCATTTTTCTTCATTCCTCGGTTTGGGGCTTGATCGGAGAATCGCCCGGCGTAGAACGGAGCTGCGGAAGCGATCCATCTGCCATCAAATTCCCGGCAGTGACGTCCACATCAAGGGGCAAAAAATGATGAGGGTGACCTGGGCTTCCTGGATGGCGTCCGCGTTGGATTGAATATGTGAAGTTTCGTTACCTGTGTTTTCACGACATGGCGAGGTTCAGGATGGAGACGCCGATGAATTCGGCCATGCCGTTTCGACGCACCCATTTCAACAAAGGCAACTCCGAGCCTGATTATCCGTACAACCAAACGACCCCGGGGTGGCGATATCCGCAGGTAGCGGCTGCTGTCATGTACGAGTAGAAGAACGGGGCGAGGCACCTGCACGACCAGTACGCGCAGTGCTAGACCACAGTGAAAGACCTTCATTGCCTAAGTAAGGAGAAAAGAATGGATACGCCTAAAGAGTTCAATCGTCGTCAATTCCTGCTTGGCGCAGGCGCGGCAGCCGTAGGCACAACAGCGAGACTGGTGCTGCCAGCCAGCGCTCTGGTAATCCCACAAATCGCCAATGCTGCAACCTTCAAAATCGTCAGAGGTTCGGCAACGCTTCGTTTCTTTTACAAGGACGACTTGGCAGGCAATCAATACCTCGTGCGGACGTGGGTATACAGCACCGGGAAAAGGGTGTGCTTCATCACAGATACCAGCGAGCCTACAAAATTGCTGCATGTAACCATCAGAGAGAAAACCTCTACAGGCATCTGGTATCTGTACCGATACAACTCCGGAACGCTTGCAACCAACGCTGATGTGACAAAAAGCACGCTCACGCTGCCCACCACAAGCAAGCATCGTGTCAAGGAAAGCGAGATCTATACCGATGTGAACGGTAATGGGGCCGCAGATGGAGGAGTCTACGCGCTATACCCTCTTGACATCCCCAAAAATAAACAACTTGGTCGATTTGATAGCGCGGATACTTGGGGAATTCCCTTCCTTACGTTCGTGCAATATAACATGACGGTGAACGGCGATGAAGATATTTACGTTTCCGGGTATTTAAAGGATCCAGATCTCACCGATAAATCTACAAGATGGTGGAGATTCAGATATAACGACGAGAAGTGGTTCAATTTTCAAAAGCTATATAATGATTGTAGGCTTGAGTATATAAACTACAGGGATATCACATCCGCTTCTCATGCTGCAATCGGCGTCGGCACCGCGCTCTATATCAGCGTCTCTGCTCTGTTGTATCTTTTCCCACCTGGCGAACTTGCTTTGCAGACGTTTTTCTGGGGCTGCGCAACCGCCGGGGTGGGCCTCACTTTCTCTGACAGTTCTGCATATAAGAATATCTGCGATTCGCGAGAGAAACTGGACAAAAGCATGGCCGCCTTGAGAGACTTTGTACGGAGAAATGGTGTTGCGGAATACAAGTGACACGACTTAGATTAGGCGAGTAAATTTGAATGGCTAGCGCCCAGCCCAGTCGCATAGCAAAGGATGCGGCAGGGCTGGGCGATAAATCCCGTTGAAACGACGAATATCTGCCAGAGCCTACGCCAACCGAACCGAACCGGGACACGCACAATTTGCTATTGAATTTCAAAGCGAATCGACTCAGCGCAATTCACCCCCGACGTCACGCGCAGTGCGCCTGGCGCCGGAGGCTTACCGATCATCGCCCACACAACAGCCTCCCTTGCGGGCCATGACGTTTCCACTCTTGATCACGCGGGTCGCGCGATCTTCTTCGCAAACCCGAGTCCTTTGACCCACCGCTGACCAATACGCTGAGCGACAGCGATCAGATTCTGAGCTTCGCCGACGACGCGCCAGTAGCCCGAGCCGATCGCATTCACCCGCATGGCCCAGCGCTGACTCGTCGGGTCGAGCGATTGCAGAACAGAGGGCTCATCGTTTGGAATCGCACCACGCTTGCCTTCTCGCAGGCGTCGCCCGGTCCAGTCGACCAGTTGCAGATAGTCGCCCGTGCAAATCGGCAGACAGCGCAACAGCGAGCCTGATATTGGCAGCAATGATTGCCTCAGCATGATCGGATCACGTTTGGCTTGATCGATGCGCTGCTGTGCGCTGGTGTGATCGGAGTTCTCCAACCGCGTGGCCACTCCGGCGCGGATCGGATTCAGATCGACATAAGCCATCGCAGCCAATACGGCGCGCGTATCGCACAGCAGTTGACACTTGTAGCGACCTTCCCAGAATCTTCCCTTGCAGCGATCCTCGGCATTCGCGCGTCTGGCGATCGGTTCGGCCAGACAGCGCATCAACCACGACAGGTCGCCCAGCCGCCGGCGCAGTTCTGCCAGATACGCTGGGTCCTGCACAATGCGCTGCCGCTTGTACTCGCGTGCATGATGGCTGTCGTTTCGAGGCGGAAACAGTCTCAGCCAGCGCTCGACGACCGCTTCGTCGTTCCAGGTGTCGACATGTGTCGGATCCATATGCACCACGATGTGCAGGTGGTTGCTCATCACCA
>JBIITV010000266.1:0-5684 GCA_044340325.1 Lysobacteraceae bacterium | reverse complement strand
AGCCGAAGCTTCACCAACAGGCCGGATATACGTTCGCAATCTCAACCCTGATCGAAAAAAGCGGTTGGCAATCGGGAGGAGTCCATATACACCCTACGAGGTCTCATCAGATGTCGGCGAACATCAGCTCCATCAACTTCTTCTCGACTTGATAGAGTAATTTGAGAAAAGTGAAGATCAGCGAGGGCTCAACTTCCATCACATCCATCGAGAGCATGACTCGCTCGGGCAGGATGGTGAGCGTCATGTTCAGTTGCACAAGCGACGGTGCGAACACCTGCCATTCCACCAGTGGAGCGGTGATCACGATGGGAGCGGGATCGGTGGGACTGCCGCTGAGCGGGCCAGCACCGGCGACGAGGTACATGGTGTTCAAGTAGACGTAGACACCAGCAGCGAATCCGCCCGAGCCCCAACTGCCGTCAGGGTTCTTCGTCTTTACGAGGAGGCAGAAGGTCCCGTTGCCGTTAAGCATCATTTGCCACAGCTCCAAGGTGGACTGTGGCGTCATCTGATTCGGATTGGGCGCGCCGCCACTGCTTTGCGGGTAGACACTCCGCGAGAGGACATAGCCCTCCGTGTTAACCCAGTTTTGGCCCGGCGCCAGTTCGGGAATAGACATGCCGTTGGACAGCACGATGCTGCGGTTCAGTCCCGCAGGCATTTCGAGCATCAACAGCACGTTGTCGGGATTGTCCGCAGGCGTGGGCAAATGTGTGACGGTGCCACTGCCACTTGGGAATGTCTGGGAAAAGTAGCTTGATGCGAACTCAGACGCCATCAGCAATGCAACGTACAACGTGGCGGACAGCTCCACCGACATCTGGAACGTGCCGTCGGCGGCAATGTCGACCAGCCAAGCCTCATTGCCGGTGTAGTTGCCTCGTGATTCGACTGCGAACAGGGCGATCTTGTATTGCGTGGGATCGGCAAAACCGATGACCCTGCCTGTAATCGCACGGGGCGACGACAGCGTACCCCAGGGACCGTAAGGCAAGTTCTCGAAGATGGCGGTCGGTTGCTGGCTAGTGAAACCCGAACCGTTCGCGATGCCGTTGAGGCAGATGATGGTCTGAACTGGCTGTGTCACGTTGAGCACTCCTTTGCGGTTACGCGCGAGCTTGCGCATGCTTAGTATACCCACGCACCCGAGGCGGTCGGCACGAACGGCGAGCACAGATCTACATCACTTGAATGAGGAAAGACTGGAAAGACTAGGACACCCACTTTCTCGCTATCTTCCATTCCCTTGATGTAATGGAATGGCCCAGTCGCATGTGGGGATATTCCGATTTGTGGGTGTCCTGGTCTTGGTCAGACAGGCCTGGTCGGGACCCTCGACTCCGCATGCCTCGACGATGCCGCGTCACCGTTCCTCCGCCATGTGCGCACGCTCATGGAGAGCGCCAGGGCCGAACTGACGCAGCCGCCGGAGGCGGTCTACCTCACCGGCGGCATGTCGCGCTCGCCCTATGTGCCGCAGCTCGTGAGGGAGATGTTCCCGGATGCGGAGCTGGTCATGGGCAACGCGTCGAAAGACCAGGACACCCACTTTCTCGCTATCTTCCATTTCCCTGATGCAATGGAATTGCCCAGTCGCATGTAGGGATATTCCGATTTTCGGGTGTCCTGGTCTTGTTCTCATGCGCCACACCTGATGTCACGAAATGGTCTGACATCATGTGGCGCATGACGCCCTCGGTCTATACGCCCCGCAGTCCTTGTGACTCAACCTATGAGAAGAATTGGTTTCAAAATACAACAGACGGACGATAATCCCTCTGGGGGCTGTCGAATGTTTTTCGAGCACAAACTTCCATCAACGAAAACGGAATATTTCATGAACAAGTACGCGATCTCGATCCTTATGGGTATGCTGTTTTCAAATTCGGCGGCTGCGTCGGACTGGCAGTCACTGGGGCGCCTCAACGCTTTGACTCAATTTCCGGACGTTCAAAATTGCCAGCAGCGAGTTATCAATCATTTTACGAATCCCAGGGTTTTTTATTACCCTAATTCAGTCGATGATTCGCCTTCCGATGACATCGAACTCATGTTCAATGTTGATGTGCATTCCCTGATTGAAATGACGACCACTTCTGCTACGAATTCGACTCTCAAAAATGCCTACAACGACTATGTAAATCGTAGTGGCTTGAAGAGTATTGATGTATCCGTTTGGCCTGGGCGATACACAACTGTATCGATCAATGTTTCATCTATTGATCCGAGGACTCCGGTAAGTCGAGATATTCGGTATTATCCCATTGCGCAAAGCGCGCGGCAGTTCTACGAATTGCAACAATTTTGTCCGCTGTAAAGCTCGCTGCCGCAGATCGATTTCTATTGTGGATAAGCCGCGAGGATCGCGGCATGGGTCTTTGCGGCGCTCCGATGCGCTGAAAAGACCAGGACACGCACTTTCTCGCTATCTTCCATTCCCCTGATGTAACGGAATGGCCCAGTCGGGTGTAGGGATATTACGATTTGTGGGTGTCCTGGTCTTGGTCCACATTTTGGAGTTGGCACACAGAAAAAGCATCGTCTCGACAGGAACAGATACTTCGGCTGTTTGCTTTGAATATACCTATGTCCGCGCTCGGAGCAGTCACCGCAATAGCGCTCATGGCAGTGATTAACGGCAAATCCAACGAACTCGTCGAGATCAAAACCTATCGTGAGCTGCCTATAGCAGCTCTCTTTTGTCTAGGGATCATATCGGGCGCCACCTACTTACCACTGACGCTGATACGAACTTCGTTGCTCTCCAAAGACGGGCTGGGCCGCTACTTCGTTTTTTCAACTGGAGTACTGACTAAACTGCAAACCACCCAGAGCCTGGAGTTGTTCTACAACTCGATCGGGCTTTCGAAGTTCCTTGCCGAAACACCTTCAGCAAGAGTAGCCGTGATTGAGGATCTCCGTCAGCGCGGTCGCAGACTTCGAACCATCAACGCACTCCTGCTCGCCTTTGTGATGTCCATTCTAGTTTGTGCAGCTCTGTTTGTTGTGTTTGCTGGTCAGGTTGCAGGACGGGACACACAGTCGCTGGACTCTCTTCTTACCGTTCGTCAATCAATCGATAGCCAAGAGGAATCGGTACGAACACTTGAGGATGAAAGAGTGGAAATCACGGGACGAATTAACAAGGCTCAACTCTCGATTGCTTCAAAATCCAGTTCGGAAAAAGAGAAGGCTGATTCCGAGACTGCGCTGTCGAGCCAAAAGGCGATGCTTGCGGTAGTCTCGGATAGGGCAGCTAGGGCGTCGGCCGAATTACAGAGGAGACGCGAACTGTATGGAAAATTGGAGCAGGCCGCGTTTCTTGACAAATCGGGAACCACTGATGAAAGAACAGCCACGAACCTACTGCTTGCAGCTGGTATAACCAGATTTGGGGTACTTGCAATTACGATCTACCTCGTGCAAATTTTAATTGGACTATATCGATACAATGCTCAAGTCGCGGCTCACTATTTTTCACAGTCCGATGCGTTATTACTTACAGGACATTCGCCAGCAGAGTTCGGTGAACTTTCATCCAAGCTTAGGCTTACCGTCTCTTTTGGCAAGCCTGAGACGTCTATTCCGGAAAAAACCATTGACAAGCTTGGCGAGATAATTCGATCAGCGTCAGAGCGAATTCGTAACTCAGCCGAATCGGCGGACAAGAAGTGAGGTTGACAAGCTCTTATATAACTGAAAGACCAGGACACACACTTTCTCGCTATCTTCCATTCCCCTGATGTAATGGAATTGCCCAGTCGGATGTCGGGATATTCCGATTTGCGGGTGTCCTAAGTCTTGTGCCGCAGTCAACCGCCTAGCAGCCAAGGCAACTTTCGGCCAGGAGCGGACACACGAACCCGCTTTCGTAGGGTGCATAAGCCGAAGGCGTCATGCGCCAAGGGAGCATCGCAACCGCCGAATGCCAAGAAATGGTGCATGACGCTTCGCTTATGCACCTTACAGGTATGCGCCTTACGGCCTTAACAGACAAAACAAGTCACCGCGCCCGTTACAGCGAACAGCGCCGGCGCTTGGAATGGCTGCGGCACCGAAGACAATGGCCACCGGAGCTATTGAAAATGGTGCGCAAGATATCGACGGAAATTCCCGGATGAAGTATGGAAAAAGTGGGGTGACCTTAGGCATAAAGCCCACCCCACGAGGTCTATTGACTAAAACTAGCCATTGGTGCCAGTATTAGTCAACTATAAGATATTGATTTTTATGGACGCACCCCCAAAGAATGACGAAAACCTATCGCTGGCAGCCGACCTAGGCCACCTTGCGCGCCTCGCCTCTGCCGGGGCCGCAGACGACGTGCGCCTGTTTGTAGCTAAGCTGGTACGAAAGTATCGACTATCAGAGCCGGCGCTTGCGGCCACGCTCGACGAGTCTTTGCAACTCTCCCGGGCGACGGCGGGTCGTGGCAATTCTGTGTTGCGTCGGCAACCGGGCGCTTCCGAATCTTCGGCGATGCCAGGGCCTGCGCCCAAAGACCGTGATAGCCAGCTATCGCTGATTCGGGTCTTTGACGATCGGGACGGCGTGGACACGCCTTTGCTGCCTGACTCGGTGCAGGCGCATATTCATGCCGTTCTTCACGAACGGCGCAATGCAGACATGCTGGCCTCGCGCGGGCTGCGCGCCACCCGTTCGTTGGCCTTCGTCGGCCCACCGGGTGTGGGCAAGACGCTGACCGCGCGATGGGTCGGAGCCCAGCTAGGCAAGCCGTTGTGGGTGCTTGATCTCGCGGCAGTAATGAGCAGCCTGCTCGGTCGCACGGGCCATAACATTCGCAGCGTGCTCGACTACGCGAAGGAACAGCACGCGGTGCTATTGCTCGATGAGTTTGATGCCATCGCCAAGCGCCGCGGCGACGACACCGACGTGGGCGAACTCAAGCGAGTGGTTACCGTCATGCTGCAGGAAATCGAAAGCTGGCCCGACGACAGCTTACTCATGGTGGCGACCAATCACCCCGAACTCGTTGACCCGGCGCTGTGGCGGCGCTTTGACGTTGTCATTCGTTTTCCCCACCCCAACCACGGAAGCATTGGTCAAGCCATCACACGCTTCTTGGCCAGTGATGGCGAGGTATTTGAAAAATACATAGACGCCATGGCCGCGATCTTCGCCGGACAGTCCCTGTCGGAGGTCGAACGCGCCGTGGGCCAAATGCGCCGGCGTCTAGCCTTGTCATCGCTCGGCCCGCGGGAACTGGTCAAGGCATTGGTGGATGAACGCATCCCTCCTCTGCCCAAAGCCGAACGCATCGAGCTGGCTGTGGCGTGGGCAAAAGCGGGCCACCTCTCACATAACGAAATCAACGACATTACCGGCGTATCGCGCGACACCATCCGCAAGCACGCAGGTCCCTCGCGACGTCGGTCGGGAGCACAGGCATGACCAACTACCTCATCGGCAAAGGCGAGCTACTGACCTACCCGATCAAGGCTCCGCGCTCGGGCCCGCCCGGCAAAGCGCATCCGTATTCGCTGGACGAGGCCCGCGACGCGCTGCTACCGCAACTGGACCAGACCAACGAGTACCTAGGAGCCTGCGCGGCAGAAAAAATTCCGTGCCGCTGACGAGCACAGGATGCGCTCGGGGCGGTGCAATGGTGTCGAGGCAAGGCGGTTGAACGCTTTCGATTCCCCTGGAACTGCCCTTCTGAC
>JBIITV010000208.1:0-5719 GCA_044340325.1 Lysobacteraceae bacterium | reverse complement strand
GAGATTTCGACCTTGATCAGCGGATACTCGTTGCCGTCTTCCCACTTGGTCGTTTCCTTGCTGCCAAGGGTCGAGCGCGTGAGGATCTTGAAGTCCGAGGTCACGTCCTGGAACACGACCTGACGATAATCGGGATGGATGTCGGCCTTCATGGCGGCACCAGAGTTGAGCGGAAAGCCGGGCATTATAGCGATGCATCGCCCCCTGCTCAAGCCTTGATTGACCCGTATCAGGCTGCGGCTGGCTCAGACCCCATCCGCCCGCAATGCCTTGCGGATCAACGCTTCGAAGGCATTCTGGTCGTAAACCATCAGAATCTCGGCATTGTCTGGGCGGCCGCTGCGGCGGTTCCAGTCCACCACGGTGGCGCCCCGGCTCTCAGTGCCGACCAGTTCCACCCGCAGCGGCCTGACGGCCCGCTCCAGGGCATGTTCGGGCGCCACCAGCAGCGCCATGGCCAGCGCATCGGCCGCATGCCAGTGTTTCCCGCGCAGCCCGGCCGACCATTCTCGGGTCCTGCGCGAGATCGCCTCGTAGAAATGCGCTCTCGGATGCCCCGCCTGCAGCCACTGCTCGACTTCGCTGTGCAGGAAACCATGACGGATGACCGCCTCCCAGTCGGCGACCTCAATGATCTTGCCCGCAGCGGCAAAGGCCTCGAACACCAGATGCGCCGCCTCGGGGTCGAAGCCGATGTTGAACTCGGCCATCGGGGTGGTATTGCCCTGCCCGGTCACCGCGCCGCCCATCACCACGATCCGGCCGATCCGCTGCGGCAAGGTCGGATCGAGCTTCAGCGCCACCGCCAGATTGGTCAGTGGCCCCAGCATGCACAGCACGAGCGTGCCCGCGTGCGCAAGCGAAAGCCGGATCATGCCCAGCGCTGCGTGCTCGGCTTCGGCCTGTTTTGCCGCAGGGATGTAGGCGATATCGCCGAAACCGTCGCGGCCGTGCACGTAAGAGGCATCAGGCGCCGGATGCAGCAGGGGCGCATCGCAGCCAGCGAACACCGGCACATCCACACCGGCGACTTCGCAGAGTTTCAGCGCGTTGGCGACTGTGTGTTCGAGGCCGACATTGCCGGCAGCGATGGTCAGCGCGACAACCTCGTGATGCGGGGCATCGAAGGCCATCAGCAGGGCCAGCGCGTCGTCCACGCCCGGGTCGGTATCGATCAGCAGGGGCAGTTTTTTCGTCATCGCCGGATTATGCCGGTTGTGATCGCCACCGGCGATAGAATCGCGATACCGGCGTCGCGCCGCTCGCAAAAGCCCACCATGCGTATCACCGTCATGCCCTTTTTCCACGCCGACAGCTCGACCTGGACCTACGTGGTTGCGGATCCACAAAGCCGGCAGGCGGCCATCATCGACCCGGTATTGGATTTCGATGCGAAATCCGGGCGCACATCGACGCTGTCGGCGCAACGACTCGTCGACCACATCCGCGCCGCGTCGCTTCAGGTGCGCTGGATCCTTGAAACCCATGCCCACGCCGATCATCTCAGCGCAGGGCACTGGCTGAAATCGCAATGGCCCGAGGCGTCGCTGGCGATCGGCGAAGGGATCCGCACCGTGCAGGACACATTCCGACCGATCTTCAATCTCGGCAGCCGTTTCGCGGTCGACGGTTCGCAGTTCGACCATCTGTTCGTCGACGGCGAACGGTTCTCGCTGGGTGCGCACGAGGCGGAGGTCATTGCGGTGCCAGGCCACACCAGCGACAGCGTGGCATATCGCATCGATGATGCGCTGTTCGTCGGCGACTCGATCTTCATGCCTGACGGCGGCACCGCACGCTGCGATTTTCCCGGCGGCGATGCGCATACGCTCTATCGTTCGATCCAGCGCATCTTCGCGCTGCCGGAAACGACCCGCGTCTTCGTCTGCCACGACTACGCGCCCGGCGGGCGGAACTTCGCCTGCGAAACCACGCTCGCCGAGCAGAAGGCCCATAACATCCATGTGCGCGACGGCGTAAGCGAACAGGAATTCGTCTCGATGCGCAGGGCGCGCGACGCAACCCTGTCGATGCCGACGCTGATGCTGTCGGCCATCCAGGTCAACCTCCGGGCCGGACAACTGCCCGATCCTGAAGACAACGGCGTGCGCTATCTCAAACTCCCGCTGGACCAGTTCTGACGCCGTCGGCACGCATGCGCCCGCCGGGTATAGCTGCCTGTCGGCTCGGTGACGTTTGATCTTTTTGAGCCTCGGCTATCGCCCCCTGGGGAGGCTTCGCTGCCTTGCGCGAGACTGACTCCCACATGAAGCCCAGTGAACAGCCAGATTCAGCTTGAGCTGCGATTTTTTTTCTTTGCCATGAATATCAAATGTTTATTTAATAAAGTGACTACAAAATGGAGGCTCGTTCATCTGCATTCGAGCCCCGCCGACCCTTACATTCAATCAAACGATTGAAGTACTCTGTGCCCTGCGGCAGAAAGCGTTACGGACCGGAACAAGACCCGAAACGGGCATGCCGACGGTCTGCCCGGCATGGCAAAGACTGTCGAACGAAGGTTCAGGAGCGCCATCAGCACCAAGACGCATCATCAGTGCTTCTCCCTGCCCCTGCTCCTTCGACCGGCACCGTCGCTGTGAACCATGCGATGCGCGGTGTACTCGCCTCAAGTCACTTCACTTCAACGCCAAGGATCGCCATGAATGCAGTATCGACGCAGGCCTTCACTTCTCTGAGCGAAATCGAGAACGACCCCGTGTTTTCATCCCGGGTCGACACCCTGATCAAGCTCTCCAGAGAACGGCATACCTATGCGTTCTCCGACATCGAATGGCCGGATAGCATCCCCGACGACGAATGGTGGTTGACCCCTGAATTACTGACGGTGCATGGCACCGCATACGCCGACGAACTGTCGGAAAGCCAGCTCAAGTTGCTTTCCAAATGGGAGTGCATCAACGCCTTCAGTCTGAATGTGGAAGGCGAACGCGAACTGGTAAGCACTCTGGCGGCGCAGCTTTACGTGCCCGACGTTCCGGGGATCGAAAACTACATCCACCATTTCATCGACGAAGAAAACAAACACATGTGGTTCTTCGGAGAATTCTGCCGCCGCTACGGCGGCAAGATCTACTCCAGCAAGAAGGCCAGCATCGCTGAAGAGCGTTTTTCGAAGGAAATGGAGTACTTCCTGCTGTTCGCCAGAATCCTGATTTTCGAGGAGATCGGCGGCTACTACAATGTCGCCGCAGGCGGCGACGAGCGGGTTTCGCCTTTCGTTCGCCTGATCCATCGCATCCATCATGCAGACGAGTCCCGCCACATCACTTTCGGGCGGGCGTTGCTGGCGCAGATCAAGGAGATCGCGTTCTCGGCGTCCAGCGCAGCCGAACGCGCGGCAGCTGTACGCCACCTCCAGCGCTATGTGCAGATTTCGATCGAAGCGCTGTATCAGCCGGCCATGTATCGCGACACCGGGCTGCCAGGCGGCGTCGCCATGCGCCGCGCACTGCTCGCGCATCCGTACCGCCGCGAGCACCACGCATCCGCGCTGCTCAAGCGTCCCCTTAAATTCATGGCCGACATCGGCATCCAACTGCAGGCGAATCCACTATGAACATTGCAGTATCGGGCTTGGAGACGCTCCGCGATTGGCTGCTGGAGAAAAATCCGGATCTCGATTCGATAGACGACGATCTGGACCTGTTCGAAAGCAAGCTGATCGACTCGATCAATTTCGTCGAATTCATTTTGATCATCGAAGAGCTGATCGACCGGGAGATCCCGGTGTCGAACGACCTCGTCGCCAAGACCTCCACGCTTCGGCTCGTTTACCAACACTACCTGTCTTCACCATGACAGGTTGTTGAAAAGCGCACGGTGCGTTTTTCAAGTCACGCATCCGGCGAATGTCAAGACGCGCTCCCGGCGAATCGATCGTTGGCGCGCTTGCTTCGCCGAGTCGGCCATCACTGGCGGCCCTGACAGAGTTTTTTAAGTAATCCACAAACGCTTTGAAGACGACACCGGGCACGACGGCCGGTTTTCCAGGTTCGACTCCAAAAGGAATTACTCACATGCAACGTACCGAAACGCGCGCACTCAAACTTCCGGTCCCCACCGATGCCCAGGGCAAGAACATCTTCCTGACCGGCGCCACCGGCTTCCTCGGAGGGCACTACCTCCTTCAGCGCATCGCATGGCCCGGCCGGGTTTTCGCGTTGGTGCGCGGCGAATCGGACAAGCAGGCGCGCGCTCGGCTGTATGCGCATCTTGCCGAGTGCGCAGCATCGTATGGCATTGCACTTCCCCTCGATCTGCTCGATGCCCGCCTGACCGTGCTGGTAGGGGACATCACCGAACCGCTGTGCGGCTTGGGCGACGCTGCGATCGCAACCCTGCGCGATGCGGACATCCGCGAGTTCTGGCATTGCGCGGCAAGTCTGAAATTCGAGGACCGGCATCGGAAAGAGATTTTCAGCCAGAACATCGGAGGTACCGGCAACATGCTGGAGCTCTTCCGCACGGTGTGCGCCGGGCAGACAGCAGGGAACCATGCATCGCGGGAATTCGTGCATATTTCGACCGCATACAGCGCGGGCGCGGCCCAGGGCGACATCGCAGAAGAGCTGCACAGCATCGAACGCGAATACAACAACGCTTACGAAGAGAGCAAGAACCGCGCCGAAAACCGCGTCGCTGAATTCTGCGAAACGCATGGACTCAGCTATCGGGTACTGAGACCCAGCATCGTCATGGGGCCGATCGCAAGCCACCACAGCGGCACGACTCGCTTCGGGATCTATGGCTTCATGAAGGAAGTGCATCGCCTGCGCGATACGCTGAGCAAATTGAAACAACCGCTGGAGTTGATCGGGGACCTCCGTTCGACGGCAAATCTCACGCCGGTCGACGAATGCGTCCACGACATGCTGGCGTTGTCCGCGCAGGGCTTCGGCGAACAGCGGTTCTTCCATCTCAGCAATCCGGAAGGCGTCAGCCTGCCGCAGCTGATCGCGATGATCGACCGGAAGACCGAGGCAAACGGCCTGTCCTTCCTGTCGGAACGCACGCTCGACACCGGGCCGCTTCAAGAACTGTTCGATGAACGCACCCGCTTCTACGCAGGTTATTACAAGACCAATAAACGCTTCGTGCGCAAGGCCGCGCCGCAGAACCAGGTCGACTGGAACGATGTCGATCTGTATCTGTCGTCGTTCCTTCAGGAACTTCAGCAGGAAGAATCGGAAGGCGTCGGCTTCAGATTCCAGTACGTGGTCAGCCGCGACGGCTTGCCGCTGAAGGTATTCAGCAGCGGCAGCCCCGAGTTGCCGACGCTCATCCTCGCCAACGCCTACGGCATGCCGGCCGAATTCATGTGGCCCTTGGCCCAGCGGCTGAAAGACGATTTCCATATCGTGACATGGGAATGCCGCTGGGTGCCGACCGCATCGCATCCGTTCGATGGACGCGACTGCAGCTCATTGATCCATGCCCAGGATGCGATCGATATCGCGGAATCGATGGACATCGAATCCTTCAGCATGGCCGGATGGAGCAGCGGCGCCCAAGTGACGCTGCGCACGATGGCGGCGTTCCCCGACCGCGTCGATGCAGGCGTTCTTCTGAATCCCGGCGTGTCGATCTCACCGTCGGAAAGCGTCCGAGTCACCCGCTTCGAAACCGGTATCCGCTCACTGTTCATGAAAATCGCCGGCAACTACCGCATGGCGGAAAAATACTGCGAACTCATCTA
>JBIITV010000207.1:0-5755 GCA_044340325.1 Lysobacteraceae bacterium | reverse complement strand
TCCAGGAAGTCTCCGGCGGCCTCGACATCCTCAACATCAACGGCATCGAGATCCAGTCGCGCGCCTACATCGGCCGCTTCAACTTCAAGGGCCAGGACCAGCAGAAGAAAGTCGGCACGCTGTCAGGCGGCGAACGCGGCCGTCTGCATCTGGCGAAGACCCTGCTGCAGGGCGGCAATGTACTGTTGCTCGACGAACCGTCGAACGATCTCGATATCGAAACCCTGCGCGCGCTGGAAGACGCATTGCTCGAATTCCCCGGCAACACCTTTGTGATCTCGCATGACCGCTGGTTCCTCGACCGCATCGCGACCCACATCATCGCGTTCGAAGGCGACTCGCACGTCGAGTTCTTCCAGGGTAACTACCGCGAATACGAGGAAGACAAGAAACGTCGCCTCGGCGCCGAAGGCGCGCAGCCGCACCGGCTGCGGTTCAAGGCCCTGAAGTGACCCAACGCCCGCCTTGATGGCGGGCGTTTCGTATCCGGCGCGGACCAATCTGCGGAACTGAGGCACAGTTCACCGGATCCGCCCCGAATCGGGTACCTGACATCCTTACGCACGACATCTGTCTTTGAAATCATGACCGACATCCAGAGCAAGCAGACGCCCGACCCGATGCAAGGCTTCATCGACCGACTCCGCGACCGTTGGGAGCATGCCGACACGCTGGTCTGCGTCGGCCTCGATCCCGAGCCGGCGAAGTTTCCGGCGAAGTTCGCGCATGATGCCGACGCGATCTTCCATTTCTGTCGCGATATCGTCGACGCGACTGCGGAGTTCGCCTGCGCGTTCAAGCCGCAGATCGCGCACTTCGCCGCCGCGCATGCTGAAGAAGCGCTGCGCATGCTGATCATGCACATCCGTTTCCGCTACCCGCAGATCCCGGTGATTCTCGACAGCAAGCGCGGCGACATCGGCAGCACCGCGCAGCACTACGCCAGCGAAGCGTTCGACCGCTATGCCGCCGATGCGGTGACAGTGAACCCCTACCTCGGCCGCGATTCCGTACAGCCTTTTCTCGACCGCGCCGACAAGGGCGTGGTCATCCTGTGCCGCACCTCGAACCCCGGCGCGGGCGATCTGCAGGACATGGTGGTAGGCGGCCGCCCGCTGTACCAGCACGTGGCCGAGAAGATCGCCCGCGACTGGAACGACAACGGCAACTGCGCGCTCGTGGTGGGCGCTACCTGGCCTGAGCAGTTGCGCGATGTGCGCGCGCTCGTCGGCAACGTGCCGTTCCTGGTGCCGGGCATCGGCGCGCAGGGCGGCGACGTGCAGGCAGTGGTGAGCAATGCGAAGACAGCCGACGGCACCGGTCTGATCGTGAGTTCTTCGCGGGCGATCCTGTACGCATCGAACGGCGACGATTACGCAGAAGCGGCCGCGAACGCCGCGCATGCCCTGCGCGACGAGATCAACCGCTACCGCTGAGCCGCCATACGCGCGACCGCCCGCTGTAGTGCGGGCCGCGCCGCCGGTCGCGGCGCCCGGCCACGAAGCCTGTCCTGAGCGCCGTCGAAGGGGCGAAGACGAAACCGGGAAGCTGAACACAAGGCTCGCGAGACTCGCAAGGCTGAAATCCCGTGCGACGGACGTTCGATTCGCACCCGAAGCGGCGTTTGCGCTTGCGCGACCGCAGCCTAGCCGGCAGAGTGCCAGAAACTGCGTTTGAAATTCCTACGCGCTACGGAGCCCCCCGCCGTGTCATTCCGCCAGATGCTTGTCCCTCTAGCACTGATTTCGGGCATGGCCGCTTGTGCCTCGATCGGCGCGCCGCAGGCGACGACATCTCCGACGATCGATACGGCCCCCCGCGCGGCGGCGCCTGCCTCTGCGGCTACCTCTGCAAACACGGCCCCCACGGAAGCAGTCGCGCCACGGCTGTCGGCGTTCGCGGGTCGATGGCAGCACGGCGAGCCCTGCAAAAACGACTTCTACCGAATGGACCTTGTCGCAACCAGCGATGGTGTAGAGGGGCGTTGGGCCGCGTACTACGACGGATGGGGACTCCACACCGGAAACATTCGCGCTACGCCCGACGGTGCGTTTCTCCGGATGGAAACCTGCCAGGACCAGGGTGATGAGCGCCGCTTCGCCGACTCGCGATGCCCCGAGCTGACGATCTGGCAAGGCGATCGGGGTCTGAGGATCGACCCTGCAAGCGGAGCCCTTGAGCTTGTCGCCGCCAGTCTCATTCACATCACGCGATTCGAAAGAGTCACCACGCCGGACCCCGCACCCCGGTCCTGCCCACTTGTACCGTCCAAGGAGACGCGCCCATGAGCGGCCCAGACAATCCCTCCGAGTCGGAGCTCCGCGCGGCGCTCTACTACGCCGTCGGCGTCACCAGCGAGGGCGGGCGAAGATCGTTCGCCTTGGCGTTCGCCGGCAATCGCGTCGACGGGCTCCTTCAGCCCGCCGAGAACAGCGGCTACAGCATCGGCACGCTGCAGACGGATCTGGGGCAGCATCCCGAAACAGCGAGGGGGCTGATGGCAGCCACCCGCACATGGGCGGAAGGCCAGAATCCGCCCGTTCCGCTGCCGAACGCCGCCGTTTGGGAGGCAGGCGTCGCGGACCTTTCCCGCAACGGCAGGACCATCAGGGCGGACGGAGGTCGTGATGTCGATCCCACGGTTATTGCCCCGGTCCGGGCCTTCCTGGCATCCCCGGAAGGCGTGACTTGGGTGCACGGCAGGGATGCCGTCCAAGTGGACAAGCTGGTGCAGAACGTCGTTACCCCCCTGCAAGCGACAGCGGCTTATCAGGCCATGAGCCCTGAAGACCGGCTCACGACCGCGGTCATGGTCGGCAAGCTCTATAACCAGAATGAAGGTTCCGGCACGCGGGTCCTGAACGCCATCGCCGCCGGGGAGATCACGACCGTTGCCCAGGTCGACGCGAGGATCGATGGCTTCGGCGGGTACAGACGGCAGGGGAACGACCACGCCACGCAAGGCGCCGCCCCGATCGCTGCTCTGCGCGCGGCACCGGAAGGCACGGCGTTCGCGGCGGTCTGGAGAGACGTGCAGACGGATCCAATCCGTCAGCCGGTGCTCGCCGATCGCGGTCTTGCCGCGACCGGCGTCGACCGCAGCCACCAGATCGTCCGCGAACTGGCACTGGACTACGACCGGGCGCCGGCCGTCATTGACGCCGCCGACCGCGGTGCGCAGCTCTCGCGCGGTCGAGCGCCTGCCAACGGCAGCGGCGCGATGGTGTCCGGGGACACGGTGGCGATGTGGGGCGCGGCGGGGCCGGTGCACGTCTTCCGCAACGGTCAGTGGGAGAGCCACGACCGCTCGCAGGTGCAGCGCGTCGGCGAAGCGCCGAACCATGAACTGCAGCTCACGCGGGACGGGCGGACGGAGTCGCTGATGCGCGTCGACCCGACGGTTCCGGCGCTGAGATTGAGTGCGGCCGAGCGCGCCGAACAGGACCGGCTCAATGAAGGTCGATTGACTGATCGCGAAGTGCAGCGCGTGCTGCGCGATGGTGGCTTCACCGACGATCGCGGCCAACGGATCCGCGACGATGGCGATTTCGGGGCGCGCAGCCGGCAGGCGCTGGCGAAGTTCGAGGCCGCAGAAGGGCTGCCCGTCGACGGCCAGCTCGATCCCGCAGTACGTCTCCGTCTCGCTGTGCGGCACAGCGAGCAGGTCGCACAGAATCCCCCGCCGCTGCCGGAAGGCCAGCAGCGAGCGATCAGCGAGCTCGGGCACCCGCAGCACGGGCGCTACCTGGAAGCCCGCGCTGCGCTTTCGCCGCACCTCGAAGGACTCGGATTGGACGATACGCAGGGCCGCCAGGCTGCGGCAGCGCTGGCCACTGCGGCCGTCGCCGCTGGCCACGTCCGCATTGGCGAGGTACGCATGGCACCGGACGGCGGCGGCGTGATCATGGCGCCGGCTGCCGGCGCGCCCGCCGGCGCCGGCGAGCTGGCGCTGCCAAAGGCGGCGCTGACTCCCGCAGCGCCGCTGCTGCCAACGGCGGACCCGTCGGCGGCACCTGTCATGACACCGCAGCGCCGCACCGAAGCGCCCGAGGCCGCGCCCGTAGTCCCCGACGCGGCTCCCACTCGGGCAGCTGCTCGCCCGGGCGATACGGTGTTCGAATCGGCGCTTGCCGGCGTTCACGCCATGGATCGCGCCATGGGTCGCACGCCGGACGAGACCAGCGAACGCGTAGCTGCGGCGCTTGCCACCGAGTGGCGGGCGCTGGGCAACAGAGGCCGCATCGACGGCGTCGTGCTCGGTGAAAAAGGCTCGCAAGCCGCAGCCGGCGAATACGTCTTCGCCTACAGCGGCTCACCGGATCGGCCGGCCGATTCGGTGGGCGTGCGCACTGCCGAGGCCGTGCGGACCCCCGTCGAGCAAAGTTTTGCCCGCGCCGACGAAGTGATGCGTGCCCAGAATCTTCAGGTCGAAGCGCGGCGTCAGCAACCTAGCCAGGAAGCGTCGGGCATGAGGGTGGGCTGAGGCGTCCGACGATGTCCCTGCCTGCAGCTCCGTTGCGGTCTGTCAAGACCGCACACGGGTACACCCCAGGCGCGCACGGCGGCATCGATGGCGGAACGGTTGGTGTCCCACCCGGAACGTCCGTCTCGGCTGCAGCCTCGCCGACAGCGGCGCGCCGTGAGGTATGGTTCATCAACATCCGAATGGTGATGAGCGCCTTCTGGCCCTGTTTCCATTCGGGGTAAAAATCGCTGACGGGTTGATCGATCGACTTGATTCGACGGAGCTGTATGAGGCGACCGATACCGAGCGCAACCAGCGACTTGGTGGCCGACATCATCTCGATGCCGTCCGGATCAAGCTTCGGCTTGCGATACTCTGCGAGCACCTCGCCATCCCGCACGACCAGCATGGCATCGGTTTCGTTCGCACGCGCGCCTGCCAGCAGTGCCTCGGTGGCTGCACGCATTTTCGCGGATGACGGCGCCGCCATGCTCGTCTGCGGCGGTGCACTACAGGCCGCCATCGTCAAAAAAAAGCGACTGCGCGAACGAATGGCGAAAGACATGAGCTACGCTTGTGAATCGATAACGGCGACATTAAACGCGCCCCTCTTTGAACTCGATAACGGAATAGCCAGTGTATTCGCTGACCTGCCGCAATTCCTGCGCGAACTCCATAACGCTCGGCCACCAGCGTGGCCTGTCCCGCTAATACGTGAGCAAAGTCTTTGGAGCTTGGCGAGGATCGACTCGGCCGTAGCGGTCCAACGGAAGGGCTGGCAATTTGCGTTGTAGTGCTCGATGAAGTGATCGATCCGATTGACCAATTGCCGCACGCTCTGGAATGAGCCGCGCCTGATGACTTTGTCGGTCATCAGGCCGAAGAATCGTTCGACTTGGTTGAGCCATGAGCTGTACGTCGGGATGAAGTGCATGTGCCAACGTGGACGCATTGCGAGCCATGCCTTGACCTTCGGATGCGAGTGCGTCGCATAGTTGTTGTCGACAATGAAGTGGATGTCGAGGTTGGCCGGCACAGCATTTTCGATCTCACGCAGGAAACTCAGGAATTCCTGGTGTCGGTTCCTGGGTTTGCAGCTCGCGATGACCTCACCGGTCAGGACATTGAGCGCAGCGAACAGCGTGGTCGTCCCGTGGCGCTTGTAATCGTGGGTCACGCCTTCGACTTAGCCAAAGCCCATTGGCAGTAACGGCTGTGTGCGCTCCAGCGCCTGACACTGACTCTTTTCGTCCACACTGAGCACAATCGCGTTGTCCGGCGGACTCAAAT
>JBIITV010000075.1:0-21463 GCA_044340325.1 Lysobacteraceae bacterium | reverse complement strand
CGCCCCGACTTTGGACGCACCATAAGGATTGATCGGTCTTTTCGGCGATTCTTCCGACATCAGCTGGCCCGGGCTATCGACCTGCCCGAACGTGGAGCGCGTCGAAATGTAGACGAACTGCCGCACAGAACCATGCTCTGCAATGGTATTCAGCAAGGTCTGGGTACCGATGATGTTGGTGATCAGATATTCCTGCGGGTGACTCACGCTGCGACGGTCATCGACCATTGACGCCGCATGCACGCACGCAGTCGGATTGCCTGCACGCAATGCTACGAGAATGCTCTCTGCATCGAGGACATCTCCCCGGTAGACGCTGAGCTCAGCGCCTGGAACGCTCGCCGCAAGCAATTCGAGTCTGCGTATATTGTCTTCTTTTTCACCGGCAGACGTGGTTTCGGTATTGAGCTTGTCGAATGCCACGACGTGCTTGCCTGCGCGCAGGAATTTTGCGGCGATATGCGAACCGAAGAAGCCGGCAGCACCAGTTACCAGGACAGTACGATGTTCATCCAGGGCATGGGGGACGGAAATCTGCTCCATAGTGCTGCGCTCCTTGCGGTTCTGATTTGCCTGCGATGATACTTCGAGGCCAGGGAGAAAACCACCCGGGAAGCCAACCCGCCGGGAAGCCGTGACGGTGAAAGCAGGCGAAAAAACTGCATCCACTGATTCAAGTGATTGATTCGCTGACTGTGCCAAGAACGAAACCGGAACCCGAAACCAAACCGGGGCACCTATAATTCTGTCCCGCCAACCGCGAGACCGGGACACCGACAACTCTGCGTAAGCGTCCAGCACACATCAGGACACCGCTCACGTTTCCCCGTGTTTTCGCACGTAAATGCTTATCACAACAACGCATTGCGCGTAGCCTGCAGGGGAAGCAGCGCGTGCATAACCGTTTTTTTTTTCTTCGCTATGGGATCAATCGTTTCGGAGGCGATCATGCACGCAGAGAAAATCGTACAGCGATTTTTCGAGATGCATCTCGGCGCCATCCACGACGCGCGTCGGCGGGTGCTCGGATCGCTGGTGTGGATGGCGATGCTGGACAGCGCATTGAGCGCGAGCAAGCGCACGCCGCTCGCACACTGCCCGCTTTGTCTCATCGGTGGCTGTCGCCACTGGTCATTGCGGTGGATTGGTCGGTCGCCTCGCCCGGAGGCACGTTTGTGGACCTGCGCGCGTCGGCGGTGTGGCTGGGGATGGGCCGCAGCCTGACGGTCTATCAACTGCGTCTATCCGACATCCAAGAACTGCAATCGAAAGGCCGAGATCGCAATCGTCAATCGCTTCAGCGGCAAGTGCCTGGCGGCAGTCGCAACGGATAGCCGGCTCATCCAGCAGACCTGCAGTTCCAGCAATTGCCTGAAGTGGTTCTTCGCGCTTTGATCGACCGATGATGCGCGGCGGCCGGGCGCGGCACTGCGCTCGGCCGCCCGTGTGTTCATTCGACACGCCGACCGTTCTGCAGCATCCACAGCATGATTGTTTTCTGACGCACGTAGTTCGCGCGAACATAGGCGTAGACCAGACCGTGCCAGCCGTCCAGAAAACCCAGCCGGAACACGTAACCGCGCCAGAACCGCCACGCGGGCGACAGGATCAGCTTGGCCAGCGATGCGCGCTTGCCGCGCGAGAATTCGTACTCGGCCATCATCCGCGCGTAGCGCTCGGTCTTGCTCAACTGCTGCATCAGCGAGCGATACGGGAAGTGGATCAGATCGCCCGCCAGCGTGCGCACCGGGCCATCGACGCTGGCCGCCTCGTGGATTTCGCGGTCGCCGCGCCAGCCGCCGCGACGGCGGTCGAACAGCCGCAGTACGCGATCCGGATAGGCGTTGCCGCGACGCAGGAACTTGCCGAAGTATTCGCTGAGACGCGGGAAACGATAACCAGCGGCATCGGCGAAACCGGCGTCGCGGGCGGCGAGAATCGAGGCTTGGAGTTCCGGACTCACGCGCTCGTCTGCGTCGAGGCACAGCACCCAGTCGTGGGTGGCTTGATCGACGGCGAATTGCTTCTGGCTGCGGAATCCATCGAACGGCCGCTGCAAGACCCGCGCGCCGGCGGCTTGCGCAATCGCGCAGGTATCATCGGTGGAACCGGAGTCCACCAGCACGATCTCCGCGCAGAACGCGAGCGAAGCGAGGCAATCGCCGATGCGGTCGGCCTCGTTGAACGTGATAATGCAGGCAGAGATCGGGCAGGCCGAGATCGGATGTGACAAGGGCTGGGACGTATTGATGGCGGAGTACCTGTTGTTCGCGACCGAGCGCTACGCGCTGCCCATCCTGCAGCCGTTGGCGGATGCGCTGCAAGCGTCGGGACACGGCGTGTCCGCCTGGCTCGTGGACGGTGCAGCCGGCGCACGTCTGCCCGCGCCGGTGCGCAGCGTGGGCCTGCGCGAAGCGGTGGCGCTGCGCCCGCGCGCGGTCTTTTCGGCCGCGAACTGGGTACCGACCTTCCTGACCGGCCCGAAAGTGCAGCTGTTCCACGGCTTCAACGTCGAAAAGCGCGACGATACGCGCGGCCATTTCCGGGTGCGTGGCCTGTTCGACCTCTACTGCACCCAGGGCCCGGCCACGACCGCACCATTCCGCGCGCTGGCCGCGCAGCACCCGCATTTCGCCGTCGTCGAGACCGGCTGGCCGAAGCTCGACCCGCTGTTTCGCGACGACGGCGGCGCGGCGATGACGCTGCGTGCGCCTGCGCTCGGGCGACCCATCGTGTTGTTCGCGTCGACGTTCACCGAGCGCCTGAGCGCAGCGCCGCATCTGTTCGAGGCCATCGCCGCCGAGATCGCGCGCGGCGACCGCTACTGGCTGCTGACCCTGCACCCGAAATGCCCGCCCGAACTGTTCGCGCGCTATCGCGGACTTGCGGGCCCGAATGCGGCCTTCGTCGAGACCGAACAGCTGATGGCCGCACAGCGTGCCGCAGACGTGCTGGTTGCGGACACTACGTCGGTCGTGTCGGAGTTCGTGGTCCAGCACAAACCGGTCGTGACCTTCCGAAATCGCGCGCCGAAGCCGCACATGCTCGATTTCGACGATGCTTCGAAGCTGCCATCGATGTTGGCGCAGGCTTTCGCACCCGCAGAATCGCTGCGCGATGCGCTGGCCGACTACGCCGATGCGATCCATCCGTATCGCGACGGCCGCGCGTCCGAGCGGGTGATCGCCGCCACCGACGATGTCATCGCCGGACGATTCGGGCCGCTGGAAAGCAAGCCCTTTGCCGGACGTCTGCGCGCGCTGCAGATCCGCGCGAAGTTGGGCTATTGGGGGCTGGGCTGAAACCGCCGCCAGCGCAGCAATGCAGCGAAGCTCCATCCGACTGTAGGAGCGACTTCAGTCGCGAAACCCACGATATCCCTGGTCGGTTTCGCGACTGAAGTCGCTCCTACGAGGGAGCCTGGCGCGCATTTACTGCAGCAGCCGTCCGCGCTTGTCGGCCAGATCGATCACCGCTTCCATGCCGGAGCGGAAGTCCAGGCCATCGGCCTCGATGCCATCGCTGAAGATCACGCCGCCGTCGGGCATCAGCGAGCGGATACGCAGCGGTGTTGATGCATCGATATCGCCGAACACCAGTTCGGCCTGGCTCCAGCGGCTCGGGAACGGTTCGCGCACGCTGAAGACCAGCTGCCTTGCGTCCCACGCGAAACCGTCCTTGCGTAGCGCCTGCGTGCGCTTCGACGGCTTGCCGCCGGCCATCGCAGTGGCGCCGGTCAAGACGCTGCGCAGCCAGCCGGTGGACCCGAGTCCCGTCGAAACAATCACGCCGCTCGAAGACTGACGCTCCGCGCGATCGCCCAGCTGCAGTTCGTAGCGCGCGGAAATATGGCTGCGCGCGCCGATGAAGAAATCGTTCACCGCCAGCAATTCCTGACCGTCGGTGAGCCGCGCGCGCGCCATCGTGATCTCGCGGATCGCGCGCCGGCCGCGCCAGATGTCCGGAAGCAACGTCGGCAATTCTTCCGGCTTGAACGGCAGCAGCACGCCGTCGAAGCGCTGCGGGTCTGGATTGATCGCGATCACCGACTGCTCGCCGAGATATTTCAGGGTGTTCGCGACCAGGCCGTCCTGCCCCAGCACCACCACCGTGCAATCCGGCGGAAACAGGAAGTTCGGCAGGAAGCCGCGATCCAGCGGCTGCACGCGGCCGTGCTTGCGCAATGCTTTTTCCACCGCCGTGATCGCCGCGCGATAGACGCGGTCCTCGAGCAGGAAATCCTCGAAGTCCATGCCCAGATGCTCGGCCTGGAACCGCGCCTGCTCGACGGTGTTGTAGCGCGCCACCAGCTCCTGCAACCGCGTGCGGCGCGTGACCAGGATGATCTTCCGATCCTGGTCATTCGTTGCGGTCATTTCGATTTGCCGGCGAGCTGTCGCAGCAGATCCGGCGAGAAATTGAACTCGCCGATCTTCGCGGCGTTGTCGGCGATGTTCTGGAACCCGAGCGCCAGCAAAGTCTCCGGGCTGGCCTGCCCCAGCAGCAGCGCCTGCTGCGCGCGCGGATCGAGGCTCTTCATCGCTTCCACCAATGTCTGCACTGCGTACGCGCGGACTTCGGCCTCGCGCTTGCGGTTGTCCGACTGCAGCCGCACCAGCTCGGCATTCTGTTCTTCCAGGCGTACGTTGCCGGCCAGTTCCTGGGTCTGGATTTCCTGGCGCTTCTCCAGAATCACCCGTTCGGACTCGACCTCGGTCTCGCGTACCTGACGTTTCTTCTGCTCGATCACCAGTTCGCTGCGCAGCTCGCTTTCCTTGATCATCTGCTCCTGCGCGATTGCCGCATTGCGTCGCGCGTAAGTCGCATCGTCCGCCTGCTTGAGGATTTCCTCGCGCATCGGCGCTTCCAGCGCGCGCGACGTTTCCGGCGTGGGCTTCGCCGCGAGCAAAGCCAGATCGACGATTTCGATGCCCAGCGCGATCAGGCTCGGCGCTGCCGTCAGACCCTGACGTGCGGTTTTCGACAACTGCTCGGTGCCGTGCAGCACCGCGCGCAGATCCGCTTCCTGCAGCAGCGCGCGGAACTGCGCCTTCACCGCGTTCAATACCCGGATCGGCAAGCGCTCCGGATCTTCCGATGCGTACGCGCCGTTCGGCAGCAGCACGAAGTTCTGCTGCTCCGCCAAGGTCTTCGGTTGGGTGATGCGGTAACCGACCTGCCCCTGCAGGGTCACCGCCTGGAAATCGCGGGTGGTTTCCTCGAACATGAAAGGCACGTCCACCGCATTCAGCGGCACGCTGACCAGCGTTGACTTCGGCGCGAAATAGAAGAACGCCAGACCGGTGCCCTCGCGCACCACCTTGCCGTTCTGGAACTGCATCAGATAGTGGCTGGGCGAGGATTTGACGTAGCGGACACCGAACATGCGGGGTTCTCCAGGATGCTCTCGCAAACGCGCGGAGCGGGTGGCGGGTACGAAAACGGCCCAGCCATAATCTCAGAACACCCGATGAAAGAGGAGTCTGCGCACCGATCATCGTGGCGCCGCTTGCTCCCCCGCCCAGAACGCCATCTCGCCGTATTCCCATCGCCACGGCGCGCCGGTCTTGCCGAGCACGAATTCGACCAGCTGCGGAAACGCGGGCTCTGCGCGCACATCGTTCGCGAGGATCACCACGCAGCGCTGTCCGCGTTCGATGCAGACCAGGGTATTGCCGGTGGAATCGTTGTGCCCACCTTTCATGAAGCCGGCGCCCTGTGGGCCGCGGAATGCGATCACGCCCAGACCGGCGGCGAGCGCCTTGCTGCGCTGATCGACGGGAAGCTCCGGCTGCAGCGACGGAAACTGCGAGGCGGTCGTGATTGGCAGCTGCGCCCTGGTCAGCTCGGCCCGTGCCTGCTTGCCGATGCCATCACCGCGCACATAGCCCGCCGCGAACTTCGCGATATCGTCGATGGTCGTATCCATCGAACCGGCTGCACGCACCTTGCTGCGTTCGTCGTGGGGTTCGACCGAACCGTCCGAGCGCCAGCCATCGGCAAGATTGGTCGCAAAGTCCGGGCGCCAGATCATGCTGGTGTTCTTCATCCCGAAGCGGTCGAACACCCGCCGCTGCATTTCGACGCCGACATCCAGACCCAGCCCGCGTTCGATCGCGAACTGCAGCAGGATCATGCCTTCGCCCGAATACGCGTAGCGCGCGCCGGGGTCGAAGTGGAAACGCAGTTTTCCGTCGGGTTCGACGAAGGCGAAATTGGCGAAGCCGACGCTGTGGGTCAGCACATGGCGCGCGGTGATCGACCGCCAGCGGTCATCGCCGGTCAGATCGGCCCACGGCGCGTATTTGTCTTCGGTCGGATAGTCGGGCAGCGGGCGGTCGAGATACCCGGCAAGCGGCCGGTCAAGATCCAACCGACCCTCTTCGACCAGTTGCATCACCATGTAGGCGAATGCGGACTTGGTCAATGACGCGCCATACATGATCGTGTTCGTCTGCAGCGGTGCGCCGGCGGCGTTGCGGTCGCCGTAGCTGCGCACGCGCACCACGTGGCCCTTGTCGATGACTGCAATGGCCAGCCCGCGCGATTGCGTCGCAGCCATGGCGCGCGCGACTTCTGCGTCGAGTGCTGCCTCGGTCGGCATGCGTGCGGCGACCGGCGACGCACCGATGGCGATCAGCGCTGCGGCGCAGAGCAGGCGCAACGCACGGCGGGGCAGTGAATGGTTCGGTACGGTCTTGGTCATGGCGGTCTTGATCATGGCTGTGTCTCCGGAGGTTCACAGCTCATGACGGACGGGAAAGCGCGAACTTACATCGACATGCTGCTGGTCCGATCGATCCATCGGATGTAAGAATCCGCGCCCCGCCGCGTCATCAGGGGTAAACCATCCCAGCAGACCCCGACGATGTCATGCTTTCCAACGCTTTGCAGGAGCCCACTGGTGACCGAATTTGCGGCGTCCGATGACCCGGAGGCACTGGCGCGCCAATATGGCCCGCTGGTGTTCAAGGCCGCGTATCGCGTGCTGGGCGACGCGTCGCTGGCCGAGGATGTGCAACAGGAGGTATTCCTGCGGCTGATCGAAACCCAGCCTCAGGCGGTGAAATCCTGGCCCGCCTATCTCAGTGCATCGGCCGCACGCGCCGCGATCGATGTGCTGCGCCGCCAGCGCCGCTGGTGGCGCCTGCTGCCGCTGTGGCAGATGCACGCGCCGAGCGAAGCGCTGTCCGCCGAAGACACCGGCCTGGCCCACGAACAGGCGCAGCGGCTGCGCAGCGCACTGGCGGCACTGCCGCGCCGCGAAGCGCAGTGCTTCGGCCTGCGCTATCTGCAGAGTCTGGACATCGGCGAGATCGCGCAGTCGCTGGCGATGACCGAGAACAACGTCAACGTCACCCTGCACCGCGCCCGCCGCCGGCTCGAAGCGCAGCTGGGCGACGCCACCGCGGAGACCACGCCATGACCCATCGACACGAAGACGAGCTGTCCGCGACGCTCGCAGCGCATGTGCGCAGCACCGACGCGGTGCCGGACGAGGCGATCGACCACGCGCAGGCACAGCTCGCCGCGCGGATGCAGCAGGCACGCAGACCCGCACGCGCACCGGCCCGCGCGTGGTGGGCGGTCACCGCGACCGCCGTGCTCGCGATCGCGGTGATGATCGCCGGGCCGATGCTCTCCGGCGGCAGCGATGCGTTCGCAGCGGTACAGGCGCACTTCCAGCGTTTCAATACGCTGTCGATGACCATCACCCAACGCTATCGTGGGAAACCGCTGCAGACCGCGCACACCATCGTCGATGCACGCGGCATCGTGCGCACCGATGTGGGCGAACAACTCAGCGTGATCGTCGATGCACCGCGCGGCCGCGTGCTGACCCTGCTGCACCTGCCGCGCCAGGCGATGATCGCGACCATTCCGAACAACAAACCCGCCGCTGACGATGCACTGTCGTGGCTGGACGACCTGCGCAATTTCAAGGGCCAAGCAACGCCGCTGCCTCACACCCGCATCATCGACGGTCGCACCGCCCGCGGCTGGACCCTGCAGGCCGGCGGCACCACGATGGAACTCTGGGCCGACGTCAATGACCTGCCGCTGGCGATGCGCCAACAGGGCGACGGCGGGTTGGAGATCGATTACCGGTTCGAATTCGACCGGCCGATTGCGCCGGGGTTGCTGAGCAGCGATCCCCCGGCGGGGTATACGCCGGTGACGCCGGAGGATTGATGCAACGGGCAAGCCGGCTTCGACTGCCTGCGTCTATCGTCGCTCCGCCCATCGGGTGCGGCCTTGGCGCATCGTTCGTTTTTTCTTTGTTTCTTTGTCGGCCTGATCATCGAGTCAATTTGCGCGGTGTTGCCGATGATGCTGAGCAACCTGCGAAGCACTGGCCTTGGGTAAGACTTGCAGGTCTGACCCTCTAGATCGAGTCGAGCGGACGGATCAAGACTGATCAACGAGAGTGCCGAATAGTATTTCTCCTCGCCATACCTTCTCTTCCCCCGGTGCGAACACAGCAATTTCAGCGGTAATATCCCCATCAGAAGCAAGTAGACGCATGCCTTCTTCTAGCCGTATTGATAAAGCAGACAAGTCAGCCTCAGTCCCAGAGCAATTTAGACGAAGATAGCCATCCGCATCACGGTTATTAAAATCCGCATAAATTGTCTTCATCATTTTGGCCTGACCAGCCTTTCTGCGGCAGGAACGGGATTGGGTGCCGTAGGCGTAAACAACCTGCTTGCGGTGTCCGTCCCGGTACCAGGTACGCCCTACGCGCAGGGCCAGTGAGTCGAGCGCTTGCTTCCGGATGCGCGTCAATACACTGCGAGGTCGCCGCAGCCGTTCATCTTGCTTTCGCCCTGCAGGGTGATGCTCACCCGTTGCGGATGCGCGACATCGGCGTCATCGATGCAGGGCTCGGTGACGATCTCGACCCGGATTGCCTTCCGGCCCGTAGCGGTATCGAGCGTGCCGTCGAGCGCGATCGGCGCACCGCGCGATGGGCCCGGCGTGCCGCGAAAGAACAGCGTGCCTTCGGCGCTGTCGCTGCCCATGCCCCAGACCAGATGCACGTTGTGGCGCAGCCCGTCCGCAGTCTCGCCGCCCTCGCTTTGGATCCGGATGTTGAAGTGCTCGCCCAGGCCCATGAACGCAGGCACCGGGCTGACCTTGTTCACCATGTCGGCCGAGATCTTGCCGGAGGCGCCGGGCGGCGGCAGCAATGCCTTCGGAAGATCCGCCGGCGGTGCGGCGGCGGGGGGTTGAGTGGCGCTGCATGCGGTGATCGCGGCGATCAGGGCAAGCACCGCTGTCACAATTTGGATTCGCATGACTTGTTCCTTGGGTCGAGATGAGTGCGAGTGCGAGACCGTGACTGTCCTTTAAATAAAAATTCTTTTATTTCTTTGGAAAAAGACTTGATTCTTGCGTATCAGAATCAATCTGCCTAAATTCGACAAATGCTGTCGCCATCAGCATCATAGTTATGGAGGCCGTCGATAGCATTGTAAACAATGAGCTTTCTGAGCTTATATTAGAAGTAAATTGAGAATAAAAATAAGAAAAGGAGGCATAGAACATAATGAGTAATGAAATTAAAATAACTATGCGCACAGGCATAAACTTTAACAATCTCTTTTTCCGTGCTGTGGAGTCGTAGTTGATCAATTTTTCAATATCAACAATTCGCGCTCTGATCTCGGGTTCGTCATTATCTGAAATCAGGGCTTCAAAAAGAAAAGCATCGCCTTTGTTTAATAATAGCGGCATGAATTCCACGTTTGTTTTTTCATCTGAAGGAAATATAGAAAAGTAAACTTGTAGCTCTGGGGGGTGAGTCTCACTAACGCGAGACTCCAGAATACTTGTTTTTTTATTGAAGGAAAGTGTTAACGGCTTGCTCCAATCTTCTTGTCTGATCGGAGCCGTTCCTGTGTTGCGGATCGCTACCGAATACAGTGCCAAATTTTTGACTTCCTGGCCCTTGAATTTTATCTCAAGCACTTCATTGTCGACACCGTCGATAGTGACAAGAGACTTAGTATTGGTCTGATAACTAAGGCCCGGCTTTCTCTTCGACCATTTATATATTGCCAAGGCCAACAATGCGCCCGTCAAAATTCCGATCAATCCAACAATAATCTCCCCCCAACTTCCAGCGTCGATTCCATTCAGCATAATGCCCCCAATTCATAGCTACTCGTTAGTATTTCGAATTTAAGTCTAGCCAGTATTTAAGTGATGACTTAACTGAGAACTTATTTGGTTTAGCCTAATGGTCAGCTGCGAAGACCCACACCGCGCTTCAGCAGCCACAAGCCCAGGCCGCCCAGCGCAAGCACGAAGCCCAGCATCAGCGCATAGGCCAGCCACAGCGGCACGTCGGAGACACCCAGCAAGCCATAGCGGAATGCATTGACCATGTAGAAGATCGGGTTCAGATGGGTCGCGGCCTCGGCCCAGTCCGGCAGGAGTTTCACCGAATAGAACACGCCGCCGAGATAAGTGAGCGGGGTGAGGATGAAGGTCGGCACGATCGCGATATCGTCGAATTTTTTCGCGTACACCGCATTGACGAAGCCTGCGAGGGCGAAGATGGTCGCGCCCAGAATCACCGTGGTCAGGGTGACCAGCGGATGCGGCACGCGCACCTTGGTGAAGAACATCGCGATGGCCAGCACGATCGCACCCACCAGCAGCCCGCGCAGCACCGCGCCGGCGACGTAGCCGCCCAGGATCACCCACGACGGCATCGGGCTGACCAGCAGCTCCTCGACGTGGCGGCCGAATTTCGCGCCGAAGAAACTCGACGAGATGTTGCCGTAGCTGTTCTGGATGATGCTCATCATCACCAGCCCGGGGACGATGAAATCCATGTACTTGATCCCGTCCATGGTCCCGACGCGCGAGCCGATGAGGCCGCCGAAGATCAGGAAATACAGGGTCATGGTGATCGCCGGCGGCACCAGGGTCTGGCCCCAGATGCGCAGGATCCGCGCGACTTCGCGGCGGACGATGGTGTACAGCGCGGTGCGGTGGCGCTGGGCGACGCTCATCTCGATCGGAGCGATTTGCTGCTGCCCGCTCATGCCGCAGCCGCCTCGTTGTTGTTGCTCGTCAGTCTCACGAATAGCTCCTCGAGCCGGTTGGTCTTGGTGCGCATCGAGCGCACGCGGATGCCGGCGGCATCCAGCGCGGCGAACACCTGGTTCAGCTCCATCGCGCGCGGCTTCTCGATGTCGATGGTGTGGTCGTCTTCGGCCAGCAGGGTCGCACCTTCGATCTTCGGAAGGACCGCCGGCAATGCGTTTTCGATATCCAGCAGAAAGCCTTCCACATCGAGCTTCGCGAGCAATGCTTTCATCGGCCCTTCCTCGACGATCCGCCCCTTGTCGATGATCGCGAGATTGCGGCAGAGGTTCTCGGCCTCCTCCAGATAATGCGTGGTCAGGATGATGGTGGTACCGGAGGCGTTGATCTCCTTCAGCGTCTTCCACATGCCCCGCCGGATCTCGATATCGACGCCCGCAGTGGGCTCATCGAGGATCAACAGCCGCGGGCTGGTCATCATCGCCCGCGCGATCATCAGTCGGCGCTTCATGCCGCCGGAGAGCGTGCGGCTCATCTTGTCGGCCTTGTCCCACAGCTGCGCTTCCTTCAGCACCCGCTCCGCGCGTTCGCGTGCGATGGCGCGCGGCACACCGTAGAAGCCGGCGTAGTTCACGCAGATGTCGAACGGCTTTTCGAACATGTTGAAGTTGATTTCCTGCGGTACCAGACCGATCAGGCGCATCGCGGCGTCGCGCTGCGCGGCGATGTCCACGCCGAAGATGCGGACCTCGCCCGAGGTCTTGTTGACCAGCGAGCTGGTCACCCCGATCAATGTCGACTTGCCGGCGCCGTTCGGGCCGAGCAGGGCGTAGAAATCGCCGGGGGCGACCTCCAGCGAGACGCCCTTGAGCGCCTCCACGCCGTTGTCGTAGGTCTTGCGCAGGTCGCGGATCGAGAGTGCCGGTACGCCGACGCTGGGCGAAGCGGTGGGTTCGGAAACCGGGTGTGAAGCGGAGGTCATCGGGGTCCTTAAGTCGCCGCAGGCGAGGGGAATGGCGCGGCGAGCGGTTAGTATAGGCCCAGGGTCCGGATCGACCCGACAACACTCCATTCCACAAGGCTCCCCCCTCGTGCCCGCTCATTTCCCGCTCAAACTCGTCGCCCGCCGGATGCTGGCGCCGACCGTGGCCCACCTCAATTTCCTTCGCGACGATGGCGAGCCCCTGGACTACATTCCGGGACAGTTCCTGCAGGTGCATTTCCACTACCCGGACGGCACCGCGACCAAGCGCAGCTATTCGCTGGCCACCCAGCACGATCACGTTCTGGCCGCGGGCGATGCGGTCGAGATCGCGGTGAGCTATGTGGCCGGCGGCGCGGCGACCGCGCTGTTCGAGGGCCTGGATCTCGGCGGCACGATTACCGCCAGCGGGCCTTACGGCCGGTTCTGCCTGATGCCCGCCGATGCCAACCGTCGCTACCTGCTGATCGGTACCGGCACCGGTGTGACCCCGTATCGCGCGATGCTGCCGCAGCTGGCGGCGCAGATCGCCGGGCGCGGTATCGAGGTGGTCCTGCTGTTCGGCGCGCGCACCCCCGAGGAGCTGCTGTACGGCGACGAATTCCGCGCCTTTGCCGACGCGCATCCGAACTTCCGCTTCGTGCCGTGCTTCTCGCGTGAATTGCCGGCCGAGGATTCGCCGCACGCGCATGCCGATGTGCGCAAGGGCTACGTGCAGGACCAGCTGGCCGAATTCGCGCCGCAGGCCGAGGGCGATATCGCCTACCTCTGCGGCAACCCGAACATGGTCGATGTCTGCTTCGAGGCCCTGAAAGGCCACGGTCTGCCGGTGCCGCATATCCGCCGCGAGAAGTACGTCAGCAGCAAATAGCTCGACCGCATGTGGCTTGACAGCGGGCAGACCTGCAACCAGCGGATCGAGAACCGGGACCGGTTGTCATCCTCGCGCGGGCGACCCGGTGCACCGGGTCGGATGGATCGTGCTGGTTGGATCAGGCTGGTCACATCCATCGCGCCGCCCCGTCTTGGCTGCAACGGGCGCTGCGGGCTACGCGCCCACCGTTCGCCACTCGAACACCCGGGGACCCCGTATGGCCACGACCGAATCCGCCGATACTGCCGTGACAGACCACGCCTTGCCCACCAGAGCGGGCAAGCTGCGCGGTATTGTCCTCGCAATGCTGGCCGGTGCGGTGTTCGGTGCGGCCGGCGTCATGGTCGGCCGCGCCGCCGGCGGCAGCGACTGGGTGAACCTGCGTTTCGATGCGCTGGGTCCTTACGATCTGCTGTTGCTGCCCTTGACCTTCTTCATGGTCGTTCTGCTGCACGAACTGGGTCATCTGTCCGGTGGGCTGCTGCGCGGCATGCGTTTTCTGCTGCTGATCGTGGGGCCGCTGCGGCTTCGGCGGACGATCTCGGGGCTGAGGCTGGACTGGTTCTGGAACAGCGGCACATTCGGCGGGTTGGCGGCGGCCATGCCCGACCCCCGCCGTCCGATTCGCGGACAGCTGCTGTCGCTGGTCATCGGTGGTCCGCTCGCCAGCCTGTTGCTGACGGTGCTGGCGCTGTGGCTGTCGACCGCTGTGGATGGTCGCTGGTCGGCGCATCTGTTGATCCTCGGCGGCCTGTCGGCATTGATCTTCGTGGTGACGGCGATACCGACGCGCGCCGGCGGTTTCCACAGCGATGGTCGCCAGTGCATCGAACTGCTGCGCGGTGGGCCTGCGGTGGAACAGCGGGCGATGCTGACGGCGGTCTATGCGCAGAGCCTGTCCGGTGTGCGTCCGCGCGATCGCGATCCCGCGCCGCTCGAGCGCGCACTCGCGCTGTGCGGCGACGAACCGCTCCGCGATATCGGCGCAGCGTTGATGGCCTATCAGGTGGCTCTGGATCGGCGCGATCTCATTGCCGCCGGCGACTGGATCGACCGGGTCGCAGCCGGGTACGACGCTTACCCGGCCGGATTCCGGCAGGCCTTGGCCTCCGAAATCGCCTATTTTTCTGCGCGTTACCGTAACCTTCCCGCCGCCGCCGCCGTTTGGTACGCCCTCGCCAAAGGCGGCATGGTCGAGCCACCGCAGCGCGCGTTGACCGAAGCGGCCATCGCACTTGCGCGCGGCGATGCCGTCCTTGCCCTGCAGGCGATCCAGCGCGGCGAACGCACGCTGGGCAACACCAGCGATGCCGGCAGCATCCCGTTGCTGCAGGACGAGCTGTCATCGCTGCGCGTTGATGCCCAGACCATGCTGGCGCAGCATGCCGCGTCGTAGCGCGCCATACGCGATGGTCGTGCCGGCGCGCATCATTCGTCCGAGATGACCAAACACCGCGTTTCAACCCTCACATGATCCGCATCGAGAGTCCTGACATGCTGAAACCCCTGCTGCTGTCCTCGCTCGCCCTGGCGCTTGCCGCCTGCGGCGGGCAAGCCGAAAAAACCGCAGTTCCGAAGACCGACGCCAACGGCGACCTGCGCTACGGCGGACTGGTGTTCAAACCCTGCGCCCTCGGCGGCGATGGTGGCCAAGGCGTGGAGGCGCAGTGCGCCACGCTGCAGGCGCCTGAAAACCACGATGCGCCCGACGGCCGGAAGATTTCGCTGGCGGTGGCGATGGTCCCGGCCAAAAGCCAGACCCAGTCCGATCCGGTGGTGATCATCGCCGGCGGTCCCGGGCAGTCGATCCTCGAAAGCTATCCGATGCTGCATGCGGCGCTGAACGATGTGCGTCGCAACCGCAACATCCTGCTGATGGACGCGCGTGGTACCGGCGGCTCGCATCTGCTGCAGTGCGACGAGCTGACCATGCTCGACGAGAACGCCGACGACAGCGACGACCCGGCGAAGTTACGGGCACTGACCGAGCGCTGCCGAGACCGTCTGGCCAAGACCTCGGACCTGCGTTTCTATGCGACCGCCGATCACATCCGCGATCTCGATCTGCTGCGCGCGACCATCGGTGTGGATCAGCTCAATCTTGCCGGTATTTCCTACGGCACCCGCGTCGCCCAGCAGTACGCCGCGCGCTATCCGAAGCACACGCGCACGATCACGCTGGATTCGATCGCGCCGAACACGCTGGTGCTGGGACAGGAGCACGCGCGCAATCTCGACGCCGCCATCAAGCAGCAGTTCGCGCGCTGCGTCGCCGATGCCGCGTGCAAACGCAACATCGGCGATCCGGCCGCGCTGCTGACCAGCGTGCGCACGGCGCTGCAGGCAGGGAATCTCGCGCCGGTGCGCTATCGCGACCCGACCAACGGCGAATGGCGCGAAGAGGTGCCGCAGTTCGGACATCTGGGCAATCTGCTGCGCTTCTACGCATACCGCCCGGAGTCTGCGTCGATGCTGCCGCTGATCCTGCACGATGCGTCGCAGGGGCGCTACGAAACGCTGCTGTCGCAGTCGCGCGCGCTGAGCGGCGATATCGGCGATTCGATCGCGCTGGGCATGCATCTGTCGGTGAGTTGCACAGAAGATCCGGAAATCCAGACGCGTCCCGAAGACGACAAGACCATCCTGGGCAACAGCATCGCTGAATTTATCGATGCGCAATGCGCGGGGTGGCCGAAAGGCAGGCGCGATCCGGACTTCCGCAAACCGTTGGCCGGCAATGTCCCGGTACTGGCGATCAGCGGCGAGTACGACCCGGTCACGCCGCCGCGTTACGGCGACGAAGTGGTGAAGACGCTGCCCAACGGCCGTCACCTGGTGCTGCCCGGCCAGGGCCACAGCGTGCTGACCACCGGATGCATGCCGAAATTGTTCGCGCAGTTCATTGAAACCGCCGATGCGAAAAAACTCGACGCGAGCTGCCTGAAACGGCTCAAACCCACGCCGCCGTTCGCGGGCAATTACGGATGGGAACCTTGATCGCTCCTCGATTGCTCCTTGCCTTGGCCTGCGATCAAAGGAAGCGATCAACTCCGACATTCTTTGGCGATTCCCGATTCTCCATTCCCAATTCCCGGACCTTCCCATGATCGATGTCCAGAATCTGCACAAGGCGTTCAAGACCAAGACCGGTCTGGTGCAGGCCGTGCGCGGCGTGAGTTTCACTGCCCACGACGGCGAAATCACCGGCCTGCTCGGCCCCAACGGCGCCGGCAAGACCACCACGCTGCGCATGCTCTACACGCTGATGTCGCCCGATGAGGGCGCAGTCACCGTCGACGGCATCGATATCCAGAAGGATGCGACCGCCGTGCGCCAACGTCTGGGCGTATTGCCCGACGCGCGCGGCGTCTACAAGCGGCTGACCGCGCGCGAGAACATCACCTATTTCGGCGAGCTGCACGGACTGGATGCGGCGACGATCGCGGCGCGCACCGCGCGTCTTGCCGAAGCGCTGGTGATGGAGGATTTTCTCGACCGCCGCACCGAAGGTTTTTCGCAGGGCCAGCGCACCAAGACCGCGATCGCGCGGGCGCTGGTGCACGATCCGAAGAACGTGATCCTCGACGAACCCACCAACGGGCTCGACGTGATGACCACCCGCGGACTGCGCGAGTTCCTGCTGCGGCTGCGCGCCGAGGGCCGCTGCGTGATCTTCTCCAGCCACATCATGCAGGAGGTGGCCGCGCTGTGCGACCGCATCGTGGTGATCGCCGGCGGTGAAGTCAAAGCCATCGGTACGCCGGACGAACTGCGCGCACGCACCGGACAGCAAAACCTCGAGGACGCCTTCGTCCGACTCATCGGCTCGGAGGAGGGCCTGCACGCATGAGCACGTCTTCTTCCAATATCTTCATGACCGTGCTGCGCAAAGAGCTGCGCGATTTCGTGCGCGATCGGCGCACCTTCCTGATGGCGCTGCTGCTCGGTCCGCTGGTGTATCCGCTGTTGATGCTGGGCATGGGCAAGCTGATCGAAGCGCGCATGAGCACGCAGCTGGAGAAACCGCTGGAGATTCCGATCATCGGTGCGGAGCACGCGCCCAATCTCGTGGCGTGGCTGGCCACCCAGGACATCCGCGCCAAGGCAGCACCGAAGGACCTGATCGCCGCGATCCGCAACCAGGACGAAGATGTGGCGCTGGTGATCGCGCCCAACTTCGGCGAGGAATGGCGCGCCAGCCGGCCCGCCAAGGTGGAGATCGTCGCCGACACCACCCGCACCAATGCCGATGTGCCGATCGAACGCCTGCGCAGCGCGCTTATCGCCTACAGCGGTCAGGCCGGTGCCCTGCGCCTGATCGCGCGCGGCGTGAATCCGCAGCTGACCCAGTCGGTCGCGGTGACGCAGCGCGATGTGGCCACGCCGGAAGCCAAACAGGGCCGTTTGATGTCGCTGATCCTGCCCTTGATCCTGGTGTTGTTCGCGTTCATCGGCGGCGCCAACCTGACCATGGACGTGACTGCGGGCGAACGCGAGCGACAGTCGCTGGAGCCGCTGCTGGCCACCCCGGTATCGCGCGGGACGCTGGTCAGCGGCAAGATCGCCGCTGCTGCATTGATCGGCATCGCCAGCGTGATCCTCACCCTGCTGTCGTTCAAACTCAGCGCGGCGATGTCGACCACCGCCATGGCGCGCTCGCTCGACGTGTCGTTTTTCGCCATCGGCAAAATGATGCTGGTGCTGGTGCCGCTGGTGCTGATCGGCACCGCGTTGCTGACCTTCGTCGCCGCCGGCGCCAAGAGCATGAAAGAAGCGCAGAGCCATCTGGTGTGGATGATGTTCATGCCGATGCTGCCCGGCTACGCGCTGATGGCCTATCCGCTGAAAGACCAGGATCTGTGGCAGTACGCGGTGCCGTTCCTGTCGCAGAACCAGATGCTGGTCAAAGCCACCCGCGGCGAGAATGCTTCGCCCGAGCAGTGGGCGATCTATCTGGTCTGCGCGCTGGGTCTGGCGGCGGTGCTGTGGGTGGCGGCGATCTGGCGTTATCGACAGGAGAAGTTGGCGATATCGGCGTAATCGCAGGGCTACGCCAGCGACGACGAGATAAAATACGGCTACGAGATTCATCTGGAAACAGCGATGCTGCGACGGAACATGATGGCTTTGACGTTGGCGCTGTGGGGTGGAGTGCTGCTCTGCGCCGTCGCGGTGACGGCGCAGAGTAAAGACACGCTGAAAACGGATGCCGCACGAAAACCTGTGGAATCCGTCGCCGCGCTCATGGCGCGTGCCGAGGCCGGTGACGCGTCGGCTCAGTTCCGGCTCGCGCTGCGTTACGGTAGCGGCAGGGACGTCGTGAAAGACGATACGCAGAGCATGCTGTGGTTCCGCAAGGCAGCTGAACAGGGCCACGCGGACGCGCAGTACTTGTACGGCTTGGCTCATCTTGTCGAAGGTCGGACTTACCGCGACGATACGGTGGCCTATCTCTGGCTGCGCAAGGCTGCGGAGCAGGCACATATCGAGGCTGCCCATCGCATCGGAGAAATGCTCGCGACAGGAATTGGTGTCGCCAAAGACCATGCTGAAGCCGTCCGCTGGCTCCACTTCGCCGCCGATCACGGCGTAGCGCAGGCGCAACTCAGCCTGGGCATCATGTACGACAGCGGCGAAGGCGTGAGGCGGGACGATGATGCCGCATTGAGCTGGTATCGTGCGGCGGCCGAACAAGGCAACAGCCAAGCGCAGCACAATGTCGCCATGATGTACGAAGCGGGACGCGGTACCCCTCGCGACATGGCCCAGGCGGCCTATTGGTACAGGAAGTCCGCTGAACGTGGGTTCGCGCCATCCCAGTCTAATCTGGGCTCGCTCTACATCAGGGGTGATGGCGTGGAGAAGAATCACGCAACGGCGGTCGCCTGGTATCGCAAGGCTGCAGAACAGGGCAATCTCGCCGCACAGCACAATCTCGCGCTGAGCTATCGCCGCGGCGAAGGTCTCCCGCAGAGCGATGCCGATGCCGTCGCTTGGTGGCGCAAGGCTGCGGTGCAGGGCTTGCGGTTTTCACAGTACGAACTCGCCGTCGCCTATGAGTTCGGCCGCGGCGTGCCGATGGATCTCGACCAAGCGATTGACTGGTATCGTAAAGCTGCAGCGCAGGACGTACCTGAGGCGCAAGCTGCGCTGAAACGATTGCGCCCCGCCGACTGATGGTCCATTGCGCACGATAAAGCCCGGTTTGCGCCGGGCTTTTTTGCGTGGTCTTCTGCGAGGATCAGAGTGGCTGTCCTGAATCCATCCGCTAGATCCATCCTCATCCCCTCACTGAAGACAAAGCTGAGCAAACACTCATGCTGCACTGCAATATAGTGGCTGCCCGCCGGAAACCGGACACCGGTGTTACCCCCAATTGAAGGACTTTCAAAGTGTTTCTTTTCAAGACGCAATTGTCGATTCCCCAGAACATCAAAATCACTGAAGGCCTGCGTTCCTACCGGGGCGAGATCCGCTACGGCCACGCCCGCCTTCGTCGCCCGCTCAGTTCGCCTGCTGCAGACACCGCCGTTCTGACGCTGATCGAACTTCCGCGCGTGCAGGCGGTGGTCGACGCGATCATTTACCAGCGTGCCGCCTGAATCGCGAAGCCCCTGAACCGGGGCAGGTGGCAAAAAGAGAAGCCCGGCAATGCCGGGCTTCTTCGTGTCTGGGTCACGGACAACACTGGCGGATCATAGCTGCTTGATGATCTCGTCCGCAGCCTCGCCCCAATGGAGGTCACGCAGCGGCAGGGTGTCGATCACCTCCACGGCGGAGGAAGGCACCACGTTCACCGTCTTCATACCGCGGCTGCTTCGCGCTGAAGATCGCGCTGAAGATCAGGATCGGGACGATGCGAAAGCGGTGGGATAAGCCCGTGCTGCATGCGCAGTGAGGCATGCCGCTGGCAAGCGGAGCGGCGACGGCGGGCCGCCCGGTTCGAACGCGATGCGGCGGACGCACCCGCTGGTGCACAATCCAGCGCATCAAATCGATCTGGACGCATCATTGATATAGAAGCCCTTCTGACTGCGGCCTTGCGCGAAGCGGGTTACGGGCAGGACGCCATCGGCTCGGCGATGCCCAAGCTCCTGCACACCATGGAAGCCGAGGATGTGCGTATCGAGATGGGCCGCAGCCTGTCCCGCAAGGAGCGCGAATACGTGCGCCTTCAGGTCCAGTAGGCGGGTACGAGACCCGCCCTACGAGCTCTCGACAGGAATCGCAATTTGGTTGGCAATACTCGCGAAGAGGTCTACATCTGCGGTTGGCGCTCGAATCGACACGACTAGAGCGTATCGCGCCTTGTGATTCCAGCGTTGGTGCTTGGGCCTCTCACGCCACCAACCGAGGGTCGGAAAAACGGCGAGTACACCCCGCTCTGCTAATGCACGAGCTGTTCCGCGCCACCTGTCGGCGTGGAGAGAGCCTAGATTGCGCGTCCTGTCGCCGACCAACCAACCGTCGGAGTCAGTGCCCCTCTCGCCACCTTCGACCTGCCGTGCGTATGCGTTCACCCGGTGCCTGAATTGGTCCAGATTTTCACTTCCCTTTTTGACCGCAAACCGAAGTCCATGTGATTGATAGCGGTAGCGTCCACTCCAGCCTCGCTCAGCCGGATTCGGTTCAATGAAGTAGGAAAGCGCAACGCGTAGTTCTACTTCCGTTTCTTCCAGAGCTTCGAGGGCCTCCTTTGGCCAAGGTATGAGATGTAAGTTCATATCCTTGGTGCAGTGGCCATCGCGCCTTCCTTCGACATCGAACTTTTCGTCAAAGGGCTGAAGTTCACTTTGGCAGACGAGTGTCAGGGCGTTGTCCACGCTCCAAATTGCTGTCTCCATGTTCGGAACCCCATGGCCACAATGCCGCATGAGGTTTCGGACATCAGTCTTCGTTGCGCCCCATGCATCGGAGCCTACAAATCGGTCGAGCATCGCTTGCGTCCATTCCGCCGAATGGACCATTAGCGCTCTGACTGTCTCGGGCCAAAGGGCTGGATATTGAGAGAACAGTTGCGCAGCAAATCGGCCGGCGAGCGCTGTCGCCGCGCTTGTGTCGCCAAACAATTGAAGTGGCCGCGCCAAGAATTGATGGTTGGTTGTCAGTAGGTCGAGGCTTTCGACCGTATCAACTGAACCAGCGGGGTCGTTTGCTGCATTACCGCCTTCCATGACGATGTCAGGCTTTACCGGCCATTCGCTCCAGGTTGACGAAGTAGAGCTGGAGGGGCCTAGGTCGCCTGCGGATGCCACAACTGTCCAACCGGGATAAGTCGCAGCATCAATCGAGTCTTTGTCCGTGTAGGCACCAACGGTCAAGGCATTCCACGCTTGGCCCGGGTCATGAATTCCTTCTGTCGAGTTCACCTGTGGGTATTGAACCCACAGGTCTCGGGCGACGTTTCCTCCTGCCACGAAGATAAGTCGCCTAGGAGCCTGCGCGGCAGAAAAAATTCCGTGCCGCTGACGAGCACAGGATGCGCTCGGGGCGGTGCAATGGTGTCGAGGCAAGGCGGTTGAACGCTTTCGATTCCCCTGGAACTGCCC
>JBIITV010000211.1:0-5535 GCA_044340325.1 Lysobacteraceae bacterium | reverse complement strand
CGAGGATTTCCCGGATCGGGACGTCTGGGGCGGGCAGGCGCTGCATCAGCATCATCCGGCGACGTATCAGGCGCTGGTGAAGGCGCGTTATCCCAACGTCCGATAGCCGGTGGTTTCGCCGTCGCGTTTTCGCTCTGGCGGGCTGCTGAAAACAGCCTGTCAGGTCGAGTTCCTTTAGTGCGGCGTCTCAAAAATGCGCAGACTGATTTCCAATCAAAACTGCGAAAATCGAGCCATTTTCACGAGCAAATTGATCAGCGTATTTTTGAGGCGCCACATTAGGACCTTCGTGTACGACTTGATGGCATCTTGCGGGTCAACCCCAGCAGGGCGACGACACTGAACGCGGCACCGGCATAGAAGGTGAACGATGCGCCGAACCGGTCCCAGAGCAATCCGGCGACTACGCTGGCGATCAGCACCGCAAGGCCGCTGACCAGATTGAAAAAGCCGAACGCAGTGCCGCGAAGATCGGGTTCGGCGGTATCGGCCACCATCGCGGACAGCAGCCCCTGGGTCATGCCCATATGAATTCCCCACAGCGCCACGCCCGCGAGTACGGTCATCCAGTGATCGCCGCTGGCCAGGACCATGTCGGCGGCAATCAGTACGACGAGTCCCCACGCCAGCAGCGTCTTGTGGCGCATGCGGTCGGAGAGTTTCCCGAAGGGATAGGCCGAACCCGCGTACACGAGATTCATCGCGACCATCACCAGCGGCACCAGCGCAACCGGAATGCCGGTCTGTGCAGCGCGCAGCACCAGAAACGCTTCGCTGAACCGGGCGAGCGTGAACACCGCGCCGATCGCGACCACCCACCAATACGAAGCGCTGAGCCGCTTGAGGTTCTCGCGACGGATCGGGTTGGTCTTTTTCTCGCTTTGATGCCGCCGGGGTTCGCGAACGCCGAAGATCAGCAATGCCACCGCCAGCAGCCCGGGGATGACCGCGACCCAGAAGACCGCGCGGAAATCGTTGGCCCACAGCAGCATCAGGCCTACCGCGAGCAGTGGACCGACGAACGCGCCGACGCTATCGAGCGCTTGACGCAGACCGAACGCCGCACCGCGGATCTCCGCCGGCACGATATCGGCCAACAGTGCGTCGCGAGGCGCACCGCGGATGCCTTTGCCGACGCGATCCAGAAAACGCGCCGTCAGCACGACGCCGATGGATGGCGCGATTGCGAACAGTGGCTTGGTGAACGCGCCCAGCGCATAGCCGAATACCGCCAGCGCCTTGCGCTTGCCCAGATAGTCGCTCAGGGCGCCCGAGAAAATCTTGACGGTCAGCGCAGTCGATTCGGCGACGCCTTCGATCAGCCCCACCGCGAGCGCGCTGGCGCCGAGCGTGCCCACCATGAACAGCGGCAGCAAGCTGTGGACCATCTCGGAGGAGATATCCATCAGCATGCTGACGAAGCCCAGCGCCCAGACGCCGGGAGGTATTGTCGCGATACGGGTTTCGGTAACGCGATTCATTCTGCAATCGGATGTCGCACGACGATGGCGTGGTGCCGTTGCGCCCATGATGCGCCATCGGCCGTGCACGCCGGACGTTCTGCTCAAAGTCGGGCTTATCGCACGGATTCGCGCTGTGGTTCCCCTGTGGTGCCGCTGGCTGGCGATCGTGATGCGTTTCCGCCGAAACGACTGGTTCGACTGGAAAGATTCACCACGGCGAGTCGCGCAGCTTGTCGCTCAAGCTGCCGAAGCCTGGTGCCGCTCGCCGTCTGTAGCGGCGGCGCGTGCGCGCTGATCCGCGTGGTATTCGCGCATGCTCACCATTCGGCCGCGTCCGCCATCCCACAGTTTCAATGACAGACAGCGTGCGATCTCGCGCGGATGCAGACTGGTCACATAGGGATCCTGCAGCGCGGTGATCGCTTGCATCGCTTCGGGCAGGCGATAGAACGGAATCCCCGAGTTGGCGTGATGGACATGGTGGTAGCCGATGTTCGCAGTGAACCAGCCCATGACCGGCCCGGTGCGCATGAAGCTGGAGGAATGCACCGCAGTGGCGACGTAATCCCACTCGTCCGCCTGCAGGTAGCGCGCGCCGGGGAAGTTGTGCTGGCAATAGAACATGTAGGCGCCCAGCGCCGAGCCGAACAGGCTCGGTATCAACAGCGAGAAGATCAGCGCATCTGGCTTGTACACCGCCATTGCAGTCGCCATCAGCACGTTGAGGGTCAATGCCAACGCCGACCATCTGCGGTGGCGCGGCTGGGTCACGAACGACACCAGGCAGATACTGAACATGAAGATCGCCGGCCAGGCCAACGCGATCATCAGCGGATTGCGCGCCACCCGGTAGCGCAGCCGCTTCCAGCCGTTTGCGCGTGCGTACTCGGCGGTCGACATCAGCGGGAAAGCACCGATGTCGGTATGGGTCGACAACAGCGGCAGCCGACCGTGCTCGGCGCCGACATATTGGCCGCTGTGGCCGTGATGGTAATCGTGCGACTGCCTCCACAGGGTCGGCGGCGCCAACACCATCAGACTGAAACCTTTGAAGAACACATCGGCGAAGCGCGACCCGCTGAGGATCGCACCGTGCATGTAGTCGTGATACAGCACGAACGTGCGGACCAGCGACAGACCGAGCAACACGCTGCAGATCGCCCGCAGCGGCCACCACATCGGCAAAGCGGCAGCGATGCCCGTGATCGCCAGCGCCGCCAGCGATGCCCAGAAATGCAGCCAGCTCCGGCGTCGGTCCTCGACCGTGAACGGCAGCGTCTGGCGGATCACATCCTTGCCGTAGCGACGCAGCGCTTCGCGGCTCATGCCGTCGGTGGGCCAGGGCGCTGCGCCGGTCGCACGCATCGCAGGTGTCGGCCCCATGCCGGCAGCGACGGCCGCTTCATCCGGAATCGCTTCGCGGGCTGTATTCACGGCGCCGCTCCGGTCACGCTGTCGCCAGCTCGCGTTCGAGCACCAGACCTGGTCGGCGATCCTTCCACGGCCGCGCACGTTCCAACTGCGCGGCGATCCGGAACAGCAGCGCCTCGTTGCCGAAATCGGTACTGAACATCATTCCGATCGGCAGGCCCGCGCCGTTCCAGTGCAGCGGCAGCGACACCGACGGTTGCCCCGATGCGTTCTGGATCGCGGTGAAGGGGCTGTAATCGTTCAGCGGCATGTAGGTCTTTTCCAGATCGAATTCGTTGACATCCACCACGCCGTTGCGCATCGGCGGGGTGGCCAAGGTCGGCGTGAGCCAGCAGTCGTAGGTCTGATGGAAGCGAGCCGTCTGCCGGCCGGCCTGCTGCAGCACCATTTCGCACAGCTGAAAATCGACTGCGCTGACCGCGCGACCGCGTTCGTGGACGGCACGGGTCAGAGTCTCCAGGTCGCCCGGGTCGGGGCCGCGGCCGCGCTGCAGGCTCAGCAGATCGATGGCGAAGGCGATACCGGCGAACCACACCGTGGTGAAGGCTTCCACAAAGCCTTGGGCATCGATCTCCGGCTGCGCTTCCTCGACGGTGTGACCGAGCGACTCAAGCAATTTCGCGGTCGCGTCGACACCCGCCAGACAGTCGGCGTGCAGGGGTCGACCGAACGGATCGGTGCGCGAGAAGGCGATGCGCAGGCGGCCGGGATCGCGCGTGGTCTCGTCGAGGAACGAGCCGGATACCGGGGGCGCCCGGTACGGATCGCCCGGTATCGAACCGTGAGTGGCATCGAGCAGGGCGGCACTGTCGCGTACCGTGCGGGTGACGACATGCTCATCGAGCAGACCGCTGAGCAACTCGCCGAAATCCGGCGCCATCGAATTGCGCGCGCGAGTGGGCTTGAGACCGACCACGCCGCAGCACGATGCCGGGATCCGGATCGAGCCGCCGCCGTCGTTACCGTGCGCGATCGGCACCATCCCTGTCGCGACCGCTGCCGCTGCGCCGCCGCTGGAACCGCCGGTGGAGTGCTCCAGGTTCCAGGGGTTGCGCGCCGGGCCATGGAACTGGCATTCAGTGGTCGGCAGGATGCCGAGTTCCGGCGTGTTGGTCTTGCCGACGAAGACCACGCCGGCGCGCTTGAAGCGGCTCACCAGCTCGCAGTCGTAGGGCATCACCCGGTCGCGGAACATCCGCGAGGACAGCGTCGACGGCCAGCCTTCGCAGTCGCCGAGGATGTCCTTGAGCAGGAACGGAACCCCGAACAGCGGCCCTGACGGTTCGCTGACATCCTGCTGCGCGGCCAGTGCGCGCGCCTGTTCGTAGCCCTTGTAAACCACGGCGTTGACCGCCGGGTTGAAAGTCTCGATCCGCTCGATCGCCGCCTCCGCAAGTTCCGATGGCCGCACTTCGCGCTTGCGTACCAGCGCGGCCAGGCCAACGGCGTCGTATTCAGGGTAGTCGGTCAATCGCATGGGCTTGCTCCGGTTTATTTCGCTGCGGTGCAGCAATGAGGCGAGGGTCGGCTCCTCTACGCTTGGCCGACATGCAACCGCCTTCCGTTTAGTTACGTGAATGCAGATTCGGTCGACGAAAAGCCGCAATTACCGGGCAAAAGTGCGCCTGTCGAGTATTAACGGGAATACGCCGATCGGCGTATTCCCCCAATTCATGCCACGCATGGAGGATGGCCTCTCTGCCGATAGGAAACTTGATCGGACCAGCGGCAGATCGAACGCAAAGCCACGGAGCGGACAAGACCAATGATCAGAAGTGGACAGAATCCAGCACCGGTGCCCGGAAACTTCTCGGACAATCTCCGGCGGCATGCCATATCGATGCCTGACCGCGTCGCTTACCGTTTTTTGCAGGACGGGCGCGACCATGAAGATGTCATCAGTTTCGCTGGCCTGGATATCGCCGCACGCGCTGCGGCCGTCGCGCTGGGCGCGCACTGCAGGCCAGGCGACAGGGTGCTGATCCTGCTCAATCCGGGGCTGGATTATGTGATCGGCTTTCTGGGCTGCCTGTATGCAGGTCTGATTGCAGTGCCGGCCTATCCGCCAGGGGCGACCAGCAAGCTCGACCGTCTGGACGGTATTTTCAGCGACTGCCGACCGACTGCAGCGATCACTGGCAAGGACCAGGTCGCTGCGATCGAAAACACGTTGGAGAAATCGGCTCCTGGCACTCTGGTACTGGATCTTTCCACGCTTGATCGCGTCAGCGCGGCAGACTGGCGGCCGCGTGCCGGTTCGCTCGACGACATCGCTTTCCTGCAGTACACCTCGGGTTCGACCGGTCATCCCAAGGGCGTGATCGTCACCCACGGCAACCTGGTCCATAACTCGCAGTCGATCAGTCGCGCGTTCTGCACCGACCAGGACAGCCATATCCTCAGCTGGTTGCCGCCGTATCACGATATGGGACTGGTAGGCGGAATACTGCAATCCCTTCATATAGGCTGCTCGGCCACACTGATGGCGCCGATCCATTTCCTGCAGCGGCCGCTGCGCTGGTTGCAGGCAGTCAGCCGCTACCGCGCCACGATCAGCGGTGGGCCGAACTTCGCCTACGAGCTGTGCCTGCGCAAGATCAGCGAGCAGGAGATGGACGGTCTGGATCTGAGCAGCTGGCGG
>JBIITV010000108.1:0-15939 GCA_044340325.1 Lysobacteraceae bacterium | reverse complement strand
GGGTCGCCTACAACGGTGCCGAACATGTGCGGGCGCAGACCATCGAGGCGTTCACCCGCAGGTTCGCCCGCTGCGGCCTGCGCGCCGATGCCGCCTCGCCATGCTACGGACTGGCCGAGGGCACCTTGCTGGTCACCGCCAGCTCCCCGGGGCAAAAGCCGGTCGTGCGCGACTTCGATGCGCTGCGCCTGGAAGACAATCACGCTGAGCTGATCCGCGCCGAGCCTGTCCATGCAGAGCCTGTCCATGCAGAGCCTGTCCACGCAGAGCCTGTCCATGCAGAGCCTGTCCATGCAGAGCCTGTCCACGCCGCAGCGCCAACAGCCGTCGCAGCCACGGTCGTGTTGCCCGATGCGCGCGTGCGGACCCTGGTCAGCAGCGGCCGTCCCGTGCCCGGAGGCGAGCCGTTCATCTGCGATCCTGGCAGCGAGCGACGTCTGCCCGACGGCCAGGTCGGCGAGATCTGCATCATCGGCGGCGGCGTTGCGCACGGCTATTGGCAACGTCCGGACGCGACCAGACAGGCCTTTTGTGCCGGTGCGGCCGAAGTCGATACTGCCGGCGCCGACGGCCGTTATTTCCGCACCGGCGATCTGGGTTTTCTGCTCGATGGCGAGTTGTACGTAACCGGGCGGATCAAGGATCTGATCATCGTCAACGGTGTGAACCATCATCCCGGCGATATCGAAAGCAGCGTATTGCCGATCGATCAGAGTTTCCGCGCCTCTGCCGTGTTCAGCATCGAGCTGGACGACACCGAACGCGTGGTGGTGATGCAGGAGGTCGAGCGTCGCGCTGCGCATCGCCTGGACGTCGTCGAAGCGTGCGCCGCGATCCGCGCCGCGCTGTGGCAACACCATCGGCTGGTGCAGCCATTGATCGTGCTGGTGATCGCGGGGACACTGCCGCGGACCTCGAGCGGCAAAGTCCGCCGCCAGCAGTGCCGGGCCGTGTTCGGGCCGCTGTTGCGGCGCCTCGCCGAGGGATTGCCCGTGGCGCAGGCCGAGGGCATCGGTTTGGAAAAGCTCGTGCTGATGGTGGAGATCGACGGCCAGACGGTACTGGCCAACGTTCTCGACCCGGAGGTCGCCGAAGCATGATCTTCGTGACCAATGCTGCGATGCATGAAGCCGATGCGGCCGCGTTATTCATGCCGATGCCCGAGCATCACACCAGCCGGCACAATGCCCACGCCGCCGCGCCGCTGCCGTTGCTGCCGCTGCTGCAGGACGGCAGCAGCGAGCGGCTGACCCTGACCACTTCGCTGAATGCGATCGCTACCGCGACCACCCTGGATGAAGTCAAGGCGCAAACGCGCCGCGCGCTGTCGCTGTTCCTGCCGTGCGAGCATTTCATCTTCACCCGCGGCTGGGTCAAGGCGGATCGCCTGACGGTCCTGCATCTGGCCTACGCCAACTCGATCAGCAGGGATTACCTCGACGGTATCGTTGGCGAAAGCAATCGCGATACGCCGCCGTTGAGCCTGGACCTGATCCGCGAATGCGGGCGTCCCAAGTTCATTTCCATCGACCGTCTGGAGAAATCGGTCGATCCCGGTCGTGCAGACGTGTTCCGCAAGCACGGCATCAGCAACATCGCCTGGATCGTGTTGCCGGGAATGCGCCACGACACCTTCACCGGCTATTTCTTCCAGAACATCTCGCCGGCCGTTCGCGGCGACATCAAGCTGCGTCTGACCATGCTCGCGCCGTACGTGCATATCGCCGTGAGCCGCGTGTTCGACCTCAAGCAGGTCAAACCGCAGGGGCTGGACGAGAAGGATCTCAATCCGTTCAAGGCCACGCTCTCTTCGCGCGAGGCGGAGATCTCCCGCTGGGTCGCCTGCGGCAAGACCAACTGGGAGATCGGCCAGATATTGGGCATCAGCGACAAGACCGTGAAGACGCATGTCCAGAACATCCTGTTCAAGCTGCGCGCCTCCAGCCGCGCCCAGGTGGCGGCGTTGTTCTCCAGCCAATAGGCCGACCGCCGGGCGACCGGTCGTGGCTCCCTTGATCGACGGCGATGCGGATTCGCCGCTGCCCACCGGCGTCTACCGGTAAACAACCTGCACACGGAGGACATGTGCGTATCGACGACATCACCAGTTCCGTTACCGGCGTCGTGGCCGACCTGCTCGAGATCGAATACGGCGCGCTGGACGTGGAGCGTTCGTTTCAGGACATGGGCATCGACTCGGTGCTGATCGTAGGCCTTTCGGCCGAATTGGAAGATCGCTTCGGCATCGCCCTGGACCCTGAGCTGGCCTACCGCCACGACAACGTGCGCAAGGTCTGCGAACACCTGCACATGGTGCTCAACACCGAGCCGGGAGGCCTGCAATGAACACCGTCGTACTGCCTGTCTCCGCCGTAATGCCTGTCTCCCGCAGCGCCAGCGGTCACATCGGGTCGAACGACGGCGAGGCCATGCCCGCGACTGCCATCAACCGCACCCGTCAGGAACTGCTGGACTTCGCTGGGCTCGACGAAGCCGTCGCCAGCGCCCACGGCACCCGGATCGTCACCCAGCGCGGCGAAGAACTCATCGACTTCGTCGGCCAGTTCGGCGCCGTGCCGTTCGGCTACGGCCCGCAGTCGATCATCGACGCCGCGACAGGTTTCTTCAGCTCCGGCCGGCCAACCTATGTGCAGCCGCTGCGCAATCCTGATGCCGAGGCCCTGGCACGGCGCCTGATCGAACTGGCGCCCGGGCGCATGAGCCAGGTCAGCTTCGCCACCAGCGGCGCGGAAGTTGTCGAGGCTGCGATCAAACTGGCGCGCGCGGCGACCCATCGCGAGTTGGTCGTCGGCACCGCGACCGGTTTCCACGGCAAGACGCACGGCGCGGTCGGGGTGACCGGCAAGCGCATCTATCGCGAGCCGTTCCTGGTCCGCGACGACGGCTACGCCCACGTGCCCTACGGCGATCTGGATGCGCTGGAGACAATCCTGCGCGACCGGCGCGTGGCCGCGTTCTTCGTCGAGGCGGTGCAGGGCGAGGCCGGCATGATCACGCCGCCGCCGGGCTATCTGGCAGCGGCTCAGGAGCTGTGCCGACGCCATGGCACGCTGTTCGTGCTCGACGAGATCCAGACCGGCCTCGGTCGCACCGGCCGCCTCTTCGCGGCGCAGATCGAGGGCGTGGAGCCTGACGTGCTGCTGCTGGCGAAGGCGCTCGGCGGCGGCCTGGTGCCGATCGGCGCCTGCATCTACGGCGAGAACGCCTGGAGCCGCGACTTCGACCGCCACCACAGCTCAACCTTCGCGGTGAACGGCTTCACCGCCTCGATCGCCCTGGCCGTGCTCGATCGCCTGACCGCCGACGACGGCGCGATCGTCGCTCGCGTTGCAGCGTTGGGCGACCATCTGCGCGCGGGCCTGGATCGGCTGGTGCAGATGTATCCGGGCGTGTTCGAAGGCGTCGACGGGCGCGGCCTGATGCTTGGCCTGAAGTTCCGCCGCTGGTCCGGTGACCGTCTTTACACCTTGTCGATGGCCAGCGCGTTCGGCGCCCTGGTGCCGATCGTCTGCGGCTATCTCAAGGCGCGCCACGGGGTGTATTGCCTGCCCACGTTGAGCGAAGGCAATGTCCTCCGGATCCAGCCTTCGTTCGCGATCTCGGCCGAGGAAATCGACGTCCTGCTCGCGGGACTGAACGCGGCTGCGGAACTGATCGCCCAGGGAGAACAGCATCGCTTGATCCTGCATGCGCACGGCTTCGCCGGTTCGCGGCAGGCCGCGCCGCGTCCGATGCTGGTGGATACGCCCGGCCCACGCACGCGTCCGGGCGTTTGTCTGGGGCGCTTCGCATTCCTGCTGCATCCCACGACCCAGGACAGCGTCAATGGCGATGCGGTTGTCGACTCGCTGGGTCTGGACGATGAAGAAAAGGCCTTCATGCAGGATTGGCTGGCCGAATTCTCCGACTGGGCCAAACCCGATCTGGATGCCGGCGTGTCGTATCACGCGCGTCGGGTCTACAACCACGACGGCGACTACGTCGAGGGCTGGCTGGTCGCCAGCCTGCTGCAGCCGCGCGATCTGATGCGCTTGAATCCGTCGCGCCGACGCAAGCTGATCGGCAATTATCTGGATGCGGTGCGCAAGCTTGACGTCGACTTCCTCGGCCTGGGTGCCTACACCTCGGTGATCTCCGGCGCCGGCGCCGATGTGGTCTGCGATCGCTGGTCCACCACCACCGGCAACAGCCTGACCGCGATGGTCGGCGTGGAGTCGCTGATCGCGACCTGCGCGCAACGCGGACTGCCGCTGGCGCGGCGTCTGACCGGCGTGATCGGCGCTTACGGCTCGGTCGGCCGTCTGGCGAGCCTGCGTCTGGGCCAGTTCGCCGAGCACCTGGTGCTGCTCGGAAACGCCGCGAATCTCGGTGCGATGGATGAACTGCGGCGGGTCGGCGGCGAAATCTATCTGGCTGCGCTGCGCAGCCTGCGCGACGGGAATGCGTCGAGCGGGGCCGTGCAGAGCGCGACCGTGCCGGCCACCGGAATCGCGCGCAGTCTGGCGCCTCTGCTGCCGAGTCCCGCAGTGGTCGATGCCTGGATCGAGCGCGCATCCGACGAAGCCGGCCTGCGTGCGCTGTTCGACAGCATCGACGCGCTGGCGCGACGCGATCGCGATGCGATGCCGCCGGTGACGATCGCCTCCGATCTGGCGCAGTGGTTGCCGCGTCTGGAAGTGGTGCTGTCGGCGACCTCCAACGGCACTGCGTTCATCGATCCGGCGATGCTCCACAGCAACGCGATCCTGTGCGATTGCGCGCAGCCGCCGGACATCGGCCATGCCACCTTGCCGCAGCGGCCGGACGTGACCGTGATCGAGGGTGGCCTCATCCACATGCCCGATCCGACCTGTCGCTTCGGCCAGCAGAACCTGACCAATCTGCCGACCGGCGTGGCCTTCAGCTGCCTGGCCGAGACCATCGTCCTGACCATGGCCGGCAAGCGTCGCGACTACAGCATCGGCAAGCGCCCGCCGCTGGAGGACGCTGAGGACATCCTCGCGCTCGCGCAGAAGTTCGGCTTCGCGCCGGCCATCGCTCATCCCATTGCTCATCCCATCGCTCACCCCGTCGCTCACCCCGTCGCGCAGCCGATCGCCAAGGCCGGCTGAGCAAGCGCAACCCCAACAGGATATCGATCATGCCCTTGCAATCCGCTCTCGACACCACCGAAAAACGCCTGCCGGGTCTTGTCGCCGCACTGCGCGCGCGGGGTCTGATGGAACTGGAGAACGCCGATCCGGCGGAACTGTGCGCGCTGCTGCGCGAGTACCGAGCGGCCGGCCTGATCATTCCGCAACAACATGGCGGCATCGGTGCATCGCCGATGGAGATGGTCGATATCCTGCGCGCGGTCGGTGCGCTGTGCCCGTCGCTGGCGGTGATGATGACCATGCATCAGCACACCATCGCCACGGTGGTCCAGCTCGGTGGTATCGCTGCCGCCGATGAACTGCTGCAGGGTGTCGCCCACCATCAGCTGCTGGTCGCATCCGCTTTCGCCGAGGGCAAACCCGGCTCGGTCGTCTTCAACGCCAGCGTCAAAGTCCGGCCGGCGGAAGGCGGCTATCTGCTCAGTGGAACCAAGAAGCCCTGCTCGATGAGCCATCACATGGATGTGATCGCGGTCGGTGTCGCCCGCGAGCAGGACGACGGCAGCACCGTGGAAGGGTTTGCGGTGGTCTTCGCCGAAGGCAGCCCGATCACTCGCGAGCCTTTCTGGAACAGCCTGGTGCTGCGTGCGGCCGACAGCAACGCCCTTGTGTTCAACGATGTGTTCGTTCCCGACGAGCGCATGCTGCTGCCGGATGCGGCCGACGATCTGGAAGTCGCCGCCTTCGTCCAGCGCGCCTCGCTCGTCGGCCTGTGCTGGTTCCAGCTGATGGTCGGTGCGACGTATCTTGGCGTCGCCTCGGCGCTGGTCGAGCGTGTGCTCGCCAAACGCAATGTCGATACCTTCCAGCTCGCCCAACTGGCGATCGAGCTGGAAGGCGCGCACCAGGCGCTGATCGGCAGCGCGCGCGAACTGGAAGACGCCGCCGGCGCCGTCGAAAGCACCTACAGCAAGGCGCTCTGCACCCGCTTCCTGGTTCAGGGCGCGATCGAGCGCGCCACCAATCTGGCCGTCGAGCTGCTGGGTGGATTGGCCTTCATCTCTTCCGACGAAGTGCCGTATCTGCTCGCTGCTTCGCGCGCGATCTGCTTCCACCCGATTTCGCGCGCAGGCGCTGCGCCGATGCTGGCCCAGTTCCTGCGCGAGTCGGCGGCGCCTTCCGCAGCGGCGCAAGACCCGGTTGCCGCGATCGCCGCCGCAACGGTGACAGCGGGCGACAGCGATCGCATCGCCGCCTGAGTGGCTTTGCGGGCGGATATCAGGACACAGACCATGGCGACGACCACAATGGCGACGACCGCAGAAAGCTTGTACCCGCATCGTCCCGGCAACATCGGACCGGTGTTCCATTGGCTGGCGATGCCGGTGTTCGCGCTGCTGATGGTGTTCAACACCGTCGCGATCGGCGTGGTGCTGTCGCTGTCGCTGGTCCTGCAGCTCGGCAGGCGCCTGCTTGAACGCATTCCCGGCGTCAGCGCCGGGGCGGGCGCGATCGCGTCCGCCTACCATCGCCAAGTGCAGCGTCTGGCCGATCGCGTCCTCAAGGATCCGCGCGACGAGCCGATCCTGGCGGCTGCGATCACCCTTGGTTTCACGGCCTATCCGGTGCTGGTCCTGCAACTGGTCCTGGGCGAGCCGTCGTGGCAGTTGGCGCTGCTGTTCTACGCCTGCGTGTACGGCCCGAACATCCGCGGTTTCGTGCGCAGCTTCAGTTCGATGCACCAGGAAGGCCACCGCGTCGGCGGCATGTTCAAGCGCGCCAGCGTGCTCGAGAAGCTGACCGGAAATTCGTTTCTTTACATGTATTTCGCGCTGCCGATGGGCCTGACCCCGCACGCGGCCGCGCACCTGCAGCAGCATCACCGCGAGAACGCAGGCCCGCTGGACGTGTATGCCACCGCGCGCTACGACCACGCCAGCCTGCGCGATTTTCTGGTCTACATGGTCCGCGAGGTCATGTATCAGCAGTTCCTGGTCTCGCCGTATCTGTATTTCCGCAGCAAGCGCAAGTCTGCGCAGATGCGCAGCATGATCGTCAGCAATCTGCTGCATCTGACCCTGTTTCTGCTGTTGGCCTGGTACAGCCTGCCGATCGCGGTGCTGTTCATGCTCGTGCCCTGGTGCGCGAGCAATTTTCTGATGGGCGTGATCCATTGGGCGCAGCATGCGTTCTACGGCGAGCAGAGCGATCCGAAGGACTTCATGGTCAACACCGTGACCCTGCTGGAGAAGCCGGTGAACATGCTCAACGAGGGCTATCACGTCTGCCATCACCACTGGGAGAACGTGCACTGGTCGGAAAGCCCGGCGCTGTTCGAGCGGATCAAGCCGCAAATGCGGGCCGCCGGCTCGATCGTGTTCCGCGACTACAGCGTGCTCGATCTGTTCCTGTCTCTGATGCTGCGTCGCTTCGATGCCATGGCCGACAAGCTGGAATGGTGGGAGCCGCTGAGCCATGAGCAGAAAGTCGCCCTGCTGAAACGCCGCGCCGGACCTGCGCCGATCGCCGAACACGAGCACCGTCACCGGCGTCGCGCCGGTGCAACGCCGCGCGCGCAGGCGTCGGAATCCGGACTCGATCCAGACGGGTGTCCTCAGCCATGAACAAGTCGGTAGCGCTCAAGGTCGCATCGGTCGAACGTGAGACCGAGGATGCAGTGACCATTCACCTCAAACAGCCGCTGCTGCGCAAGATCCAGTACGCCGCAGGCCAGTATCTGACCCTGGAGGTCGACGCCGATGGTGGAAAGGGCTGCCGCGCCTACTCGATCAGCAGCACGCCCGGTCTGGACAAGGCGCTCTCGATTACGGTCAAGCGGGTCGCTGGCGGCCAAGTCTCCAATCGCCTTGTGCAGCAGGTGAGCGCGGGCGACGAACTGCGCACGCTCGGTGCGCGCGGCCGCTTCGTTTTTTCGCCGCAGACCGGTCTGCGCCGCCATCTGGTGCTATTCGCCGCCGGCAGCGGGATCACGCCGGTGTTTTCGATCCTCAAGTCGGCGCTGCATTTCGAGCCGGCCTCGCGGGTCTCGCTGGTCTACGGCAACCGTAACCGCGAGTCGGTGATTTTCCGCGACAAGCTGGAGCGCCTGCAGGCGATGTTTCCCGAGCGCCTGCGCGTACTGCATGTGCTGTCGCGTCCCGATGTGCCGTGCGCGCACAGCGGGCGTCTGACCCGCGAGCGCGTGTCCGAAGTGCTCGCTGCCTTGCCGTCGTGGGACGGCGATCGCACCGAGTTCTATGCCTGCGGTCCGGGCGGAATGATGGAAGAAGTGACTGCAGGACTGGCGGCCTGCGGGGTGCCGGATTCGGCGATCCATATGGAGAGCTTCTCGCCGCCCAAGCCAGCTGCGGCGGCGCCCAGCCCGGTCGCGAGCCTGCAGTCGGGCGGATCGAAACGTGGCGATCCGGCATTCAGCGATCACCCATCGAACGATTCCAAACGGGTCAGCCTGGATCTGCACGGCGAGCAGTTCGAGTTCCCGGTCGCCCCGGGCCAGACCCTGCTTGAGGCCGCACTCGCCAGCGGCCTGCAGCTGCCGTTTTCGTGCCGCAGTGGTTTCTGCACCGCCTGCATGTGCACGCGCCTCTCCGGCGAGATCCAGATGCGAGAGGAGCACGGCCTGTCGGCCGCCGAAGTGAAAGAAGGTCATGCGCTGATGTGCATTGGCTACCCGATCAGCGATGAACTGCGGCTGCGCATCGAATGATGATGCGCAGCGGCACACGATGGAGTTGAACGCCATGCTCGATGCGATCCACGACAAAGACAGCCGCGACAAAGATAGCCGCGACAACGATAGCGACATGCCGGCATCGGCGTCCGCCGTGGCCGGCAAAGACAGCGGTTTTCCCACCGAAGACGAATACCGCCTGGCGCAGCGCGCCGCGCTGAAGGTCCCGCGCGAACGCCACGCCGAACTGACCGCGCTGCTGCAGCCGCAGCCGAGCCGATTCCTGCGGTGGACATCGCTGCACCTGGCGATCTGGGCTGCGGGCGCGGCGGCGATCGTGTTCGGGAATCATTGGGCGATCGATCTGATCGCGGTGCTGCTGCTCGGCAGTCAATTGCACGCACTCACCGTGCTGCAGCACGAATGCGGCCACCGCAATGCATTCCGCTCGGCCCCGGCGAACCTGTGGATGGGACGTTTTCTGGCGTGGTTCATCGTGTTCCCGTTTACCGCATTCACTGAATGCCACCGCCGACATCATCGTTACCTCGGCGATCCCGAGCGCGACCCCGATGATTGGCACTACGCAAGCGGACGGGGCTGGATGCTTCCGCGCATCGCCACCTTCGCAGCGCGCTTCACCTGGCTGTCGATGACGCGCTACGGCGCCCAGGTGCGCGGCATGGTGCTGCGCGAGCTGCTGTTCAACCTGGCAACCATGACCGCGATCGCCGCTGCGTTCGCCTGGTACGGGCGGCTGGATCTGTTCGCGCTGATCTTCATTGCGCCGTTGATGCTGCTGACGCTGGTCATCAACCCGATCTCGCGCGGCTATGAGCACTACCCGATGGCGACATTCGGCGGCCACGATCACGGCCGTCTCGATCTGGCCCGCAACACCATTACCGTGACCAGTCCAACCATCAGCCTGCTCTGGGCCAACATCAATTACCATGTCGAGCATCACGTCTATCCGGCCGTTCCGTTCTACCATCTGCCGCAGTTGCATCGCCTCTTGCAGGGCCACACGTATCAGCGCGACCGGATGCTGCTCGGCCGGGTGCTGGGGGGGCGGCCCAGCGGCGTTGCGGATGCCGCAGCAGGCAACAGCGCGGCCGCCGGGACGCCGGAACCATGAGCGCCACCGCACAACGCACCAGGAGCCCGCAGGATGTCGCAGTGCCTGTTCTGCAAGATCGCCGCCGGCACCGAGCCGGCGGTCGTGGTCCATCGCGACGAGCGCTGCATGGCGTTCATGGACGTGCATCCGCTTGCGCCCGGCCACGTGCTGCTGATTCCGCTCACGCATGCAGAACGGCTCGACCAGCTCGATACCGCAACCCGGCGCCATCTTTACCGCGCGATGGATGCGCTGGTGGCGGCGCAGCGGCGTGCGGGTTTCGGCGTCGAGGGCTCGCAATTCATCGTCAACGACGGCAAGGCCGCCAACCAGCACATCCCGCACGTGCATCTGCATCTGGTACCGCGCAGACGCGGCGATGCGATCGGATTTTTCTGGCGCGTATTGCTGCATTTCACCGGCCTGTTCGGGCCGCGTACGCGTCGCGAGGCGCTGCAGGTCCAGGCCGATGCGATCGCCTCGCAGTGGGCGGCGGCGTGGGCGGAGTCGGGCGATGACACCGCTCACGGACCCACTCACACCTGACCGCGTATCGGCCGCACGCACGGCAGCCGTTGCCGCAGTGGTGCGTCAGGCGGATGGAGTGGGGGACAACAAAATCGCAGCTGGATCATCTGCGCCATCGCAGCCGGCGCCAAGCGCCGCTGCGACATCGGTACTCGGCGTACTCATCATCGGCGCCGGCTTCTCCGGCATCGGCATGGCCATCCGCCTGCGCCAGCAGGGCCGGCGCGATTTCGCGATCTACGACAAGGAATCCGGCATCGGCGGCACGTGGTGGGTCAACCGCTATCCGGGCTGCGCCTGCGACATCCCGTCGCACCTCTACTCGTTTTCGTTCGAACCCAATGCCGACTGGTCGCGACGTTTTTCCGGTCAGCCCGAAATCCGCGACTACCTCATCGCCTGCGCGCGCAAGCACGACCTGCATCCCCATCTGCGCCTGAACACCGAAATCGTTTCGCTGCGCTGGCTCGAAGATGCCGCGCTGTGGGAAGCGACCGCCGCAGACGGCTCGGTGCTGCGTGCGCGGGTGGTCGTCGCCGGCACAGGCGCGCTGTCGCTGCCGGACGACCGTCCCGATATTCCCGGCCTGGAACGCTTCGCCGGCCGGATGTTCCATTCCCAGCAGTGGGACGAGGGCTATGCATTGACCGGCAAGCGGGTCGGCGTGATCGGCACCGGTGCCTCGGCGATCCAGTTCGTGCCGCGGATCCAGCCGCAGGTCGCGCACCTGACCGTGTTCCAGCGCAATCCGCCGTGGATTCTGTCCAAGCCCGACCGGCGTTTCGCGACCCTGGAAAAGACGCTGCTGCAGCGCTTGCCCGGGTGGCGCGCATTGTCGCGGCTTGGCCTGTACCTCGCCGCAGAAGCGCGCGTGCTCGGCTTCGTGTTCGATCCGCGGCTGATGCTGGTGCATCGCTGGCTGGCGGCATCGCTGCTGCGCCGCCAGGTCGCCGACCCGCAGCTGCGCCGCAAGCTCATGCCGCAGTACAGGATCGGCTGCAAGCGGATCCTGATGTCCAACGACTACTACCCGGCGATCGCCGCCGACAACGTCACCCTGGCCACCGAACGCATCGTCGAGGTCGACCAGGACGGCGTGCGCACGGCCGACGGCGCGCACCACCGGCTCGATGCGCTGATCCTCAGCACGGGCTTCAAAGCCAGCGCACCGTTCCCGCGCGGGCTGATCTTCGGCGTCGGCGGGCGCGACCTGATCGATGTCTGGCGCGACGGGCCGCAGGCCTACAAGGGCACCACCGTCAGCGGCTTTCCCAACCTGTTCCTGTTGATGGGGCCGAACACCGGCCTGGGTCACAACTCGATGATCTACATGATCGAGTCGCAGATCGCCTACGTCATCGACGCCCTGCGGACCATGGATCAGCGCGGCCTGCAGCAGATCGACGTGCGTGCCGAAGTGCAGGAACGCTTCAACCAGCGGCTGGACCAGCGCCTGCGCCGTTCGGTCTGGCAGGTCGGCCGCTGCACCAGTTGGTATCGCCACCCGGTCAGCGGCCGCAACGTGGTGATCTGGCCGGGCTTCACCTGGAGATTCCGCCAGCTGACCCGGCATTTCGACCCGGACGCCTATCACTTGTCTTCGCCCAATCCACAGCACGCCGATCCATAGCGGCGGCGTTGCGCGAGACGTGCTTCGGTCGCGAATTCGATGCAGCCCCGATCGCATTCGCGCCGCAGCGCACGCCGCAGTCCACTGGGGAGCCTGACGACCCGAATTACGCTGCGTGCGCCGTATCCGCGTGCAGCGCGTTCCCGGTACGCAGCGCATGCCAGGTCCACAGTGCCCCGATCAGATCCGGAACGGCCATCACCAGCAGCATCGGCGGCACCAGGCCGGCACCCACGAACACGGCGAAGAACACCATCACCGACGCCCGCACCGGCACCGTCGCGGCCATGAACCGGCGCGCCTCCCAGCGCGCGGCGAGGATGTAATAGATCCCCAGATACAGCACCAGCTGCCCCAGCACGCGCACCCAGACCTCCGAGGTCGGCGCGAAGCCCAGCAGTTCCAGCAGCAGGTTCGGTGCGAACAGCAGCGGCACGCACAGCAGCAGCATGTAAATGCCGAAGCCGAATACGGTCCTGGCGGGATAGCTCATTGCGGCCTCCATGCGAAAAGGGTGCAGCGCGGCATGCGCTGGCGCATGCCGACGCGGAAACGGCATGCGTACTGGCGCAGCATCACGCCGCTCGGCAGACATGGCGATACGCCGTTGGGCGTAGTGCGTTTCGAAGAATTCAAATTCAGACCAGCTTTTTCGATCCGGCCATCCGGGATCAGCTTTTTCAGCATTGTCGTCTGCTCGGATAGCGGCATGCATCAATACACGAATATCACGCCCATCTCTCTCAACAGTCAGCAAACTTGCGTCAGAGCTTGTCCATATTCCCGAAAGCTCGGTACCGCACTCAAATTTCCGAAATGATCGGGCAATAGTTGAATGATTTGCGCCGCATGCATGTTGGGAATGTACGTTTTGCCATGCTTCTGAAAGATCCGCATCAATCGCTTTTTGGGATTGTCCACGGATTGCACTTTTTTCGTGCCGGCAACTTTGACAGGATGCGTTGGCCGGGACAGCAGCGTGGACAGTGCCGACCCATCAGCCAACAGCCACGCCTCCAGCTCGGCATGGATGGGCACCAGAAATACGCAGGGATGTCCTGCCAAGCCGGCTTGCGCCAGCGCGGTCTGAATGTCCTGCTCATCTTGTTGGGCGCCATTTGGGCGCCCCCAGCGCGGCATCACATCCCACACGATCACTACACGGCAGCAACCCTCTGCCAACAGGGCTTGGGTGGCGGGGCCGCAGCTAGCAATCAAATCCGGCTTGTTGCCCATCGGGCTGATCCGGACTTGGGCACCTGGCACGATGCGCGCGGCCAGAGCCTGCAGCACCTGCTGGTCTTCGCTTTGCAGGCCGCCCTCGCAAAGGATGCCGATGGCGCTCATGACCCTGCATCCCAGCCGCCTGCGGGTGTCTCGGGCACGCACAGTGTCGACGCTTGGTCCTCGGCCGGCGCGGACTGCAGCACGTTCATCGTGTAAAGCCGGCCCGGCATGAAGCGTTGCCGCCAGTGTTCCAGCTCGTTGCGCTCGGCCGGCCAGGCAAACGCCGGACCCTTGGCGGTGCGTTCGCACAGCAGCACATCGTCCAAGTCCAACTGGTCGAGCAGGTACGGCGAATGACTGGTGGCAATTACCTGAGTACGCCCCGAGGCAGTGGCCGCCTTCAGCAGATCAACGATCAAGCCGATCGTTCGCGGGTCTAGTCCGTTCTCGATTTCCTCGATGAACATCACCGGCGGTGGATCGGGATCCAGCAACACGGCGACGAGGGCCAACGCGCGCAGCGATCCGGTCGACATCAGCCAACCCGGAATTTCGAACTTGCCTTCCAGCAGTTGCAGATAGCCGCGACGAATCACGCCGGAGTCGAGCAGCTTTGGCTGGACTTCGTTGGCGTAAGGCAGCACATGGCGCATCGCCTGCATCACGTCCTCGTAGGCCGAAGCCGACCGTGCGCGCAGGTCAAGCAGATATTCAGCCACGTTGGCGCCGTCCGCCGACAGTCGTACGCGACCGCCCGTGCGTCGGGTCGGTTGCAGCGCGCCGATCTGGTCAGGATTGAGCCGGAAGAAGGCCATACTGCGCAGCGCCTCTACGATCGGACTGAAGGCTGGCGTCTGCGACAGCAGCGAATAGTTGTCGTTGTGCCCCGCCTTCGGGTCGCGCTCGGTTTTCAGCTTGTTGTGGACAATCCGCTCGCGCTGGATATAGGTGAGATTGCCTTGGTCCCGGACATTGATCGCCATGTCCAACGCCACTGCGCCGGACGCCAGCTTGAATCGGGTCTTGAATTGCAGCGGCTGATATTGCCTGGATGGGTCCACCGCCGCAGCCCGGGTCATGGCGCGCACCACTGATTTATGCCGGACTTGCTCCAGACCACCCCATCCTTCTAGGGCATGGTCGAGCCCGGACAGCACGATTTCGCGATAGGTCTCCACTGCTTCAAGCAGGCTGGACTTGCCGCTACCGTTGTTGCCAATAACCACCGTAAGCGGTCTGAGACCGATCATGCCGCTGGCTTGCAGCGACTTGAAGTTGTCGAACGCGACCGACTTGAGAAACATGACCTGCTCCTGGGACTCAGTTCACCAAGCCCTGCGCCACTTGGCGGTAGGCATTGTAAGCATCCACTTTCGAGGATTCGGGCACCAGCGGAAACGTACCCAGGATATGTAGGAACTCTTCATCGGTGAGGCCGTAGAGGTGGGCGACGAGGCCGTCGAGCTCGGCGCGCAAGCGGGCGCGTTCGGCGGGGTTGGTGGCGCCATCGCGGTGGTCGCGGAGGCCAACTCGCCTCGCCAAATTGTCGAATTCTTGGCTTGTGCACGTAAGCCGAGCAGCTCGACTACACAGTGAAACCGCAGCGACACTGTCCGGCCTTAGTCGTGGCACTGGACATTGATATATGAAAAACATTGTGAGGTTTGCTGTTACCTGTTGGCGGAGGAAGTAGTCAAAGGAAAAACTATTGAAGAAGCATCCAAGCATGAGCATAGTGATTTCGTTGTGCGGCTCGAATGCGACAACTAGCGAATCGGAAGCGAAGCATTTACATGGCAATACCGCGCTTATCATGGTTCGTTCATCGGTGTTTCTGGCGATCTTTCTATAAGCAAGACGAAATCTCGAATATGAGAGGGCTTGACCATCGTCAAGCTTGGAACTGCCAAGCAATGACCTGCGACCTTCAGTTTCATCGATCCAGTATTTTGGATTGCCAAATGACGAATCGAACTGATGAATCATCTTGCCTTCAAAAAGCGGCAGTAGCATTCCCTTCTGATCCACTTTGAACAGGTCACGATCATCGCTCATGTGCAGCTCGCGATGGAGTACCAAATCCCAGTTGTCAGACTCGGACTGTCCGAGCGCAGGGTGCAACAACATCTTCTGGGCGATGGTCACATCCAGCTCAGACTTCAGTTCCATGACCGAGTGCGCATCTGGCGACAGCTTGCGGATTAGGTTCGTATCAAGCCAGACAGCACCCTCATCCGGAAATCGATTCAACTCCGACACATCCAGCCGCATGAACGCGGCCGGAAATTTATGGGGTTCCATCTGGCCGCTTCGTTTGGGCGCAAGGAGATCATTCGGCGGCGCACTGGCATTGCGCTCCCCCGGTGATTGCAGGCGCAGCGCTTCCGACTTCTCAAAGGTCAGCACCACGAACTTGAAGCTGCGGTGCACGCCTTCAAATATCTCTTTTCGGTTTTCGAAGCAAAACAGCCCCTGAATTTCTGTGTGGCCAAACAAAAGCTCACGCAGGCCCTTGGCACCAAGATCGGTGTAGATGCCGCTGGGAATGACAATGCCGCAATGGCCGCCGGGCCGCAGCAAATGGAAGCAGCGCTCGGTGAAAAGTTTGTAGAGGTTGATGTCCGACCCG
>JBIITV010000074.1:0-21731 GCA_044340325.1 Lysobacteraceae bacterium | reverse complement strand
GCGGATCGAAGTCCGCGAAACCCTCCACAAACCCGCCCCACCGCGCGTAATACCGCCCCTGCGCCGCAGCATCCGGATCGGCGCTGAAATACGCATCCACCGCCCAGCGCTCGGCCGGAATCTCGGTGATGCTGTCCCGTCCCTCGCGCAGGTTGGCCCAGAACGCATCCAGATCCGCAGCCTGCGGGTACGTACCGCTCAGCCCGATGATCGCGATCGGTTCGCGTGTGCGGGCAGCCGACCGTGCGTGCACCGGTGTGCGCGGTGTGGACCGCGCATGATTGATCAAGTCTCCGCCCCGAGACGCCGCTGTCACGCGCTCCCACCCGACCCAGCGACGACTTGCGGCTGCATGGGCATCCGCAAGATGCGCCGCCAGTTCATCCAAGGAACCGAACTCGTACAACAGCGTCTTCGACAACGCGCCGTAGACCTCCGTCAACGCCGCATTCATCTGGGTCACCAACATCGAGTCGATGCCATAGCGCTCGAGCGGTTCTGCGGAATCGAGCTTGCCCGGGTCCAACTTGACCAATGCACCGAACAGTAGTCGCAGCTTTTGCAGCACATGCGTTTGCAGCTCGGCCTGGTCCGCCGCTGACACCGACGTTTCCACAACAGCCACTGTGGGCACGGCCTCGCCAGTACCCACCCAGTACGTCGTTCGCTCGAACGGATAGGTCGGCAGCCGGATACGTCGCGGTGGCGTCGTGCCGAACATTTCCAAACCGGTCAACTCAGCGCCTCGACAATACAGGCCGGCGAGCGCTTCCAGCGCCGCGCCCCATGCGACCGCGTCCCCGCGTTGATCGGGTAGCTTCAAGAGCAGCGCTTCCGCTTCTCGATTGAGGAGCTGATGGTCCGCACCGCGCGGCGCAGCCTCGCCGCGCCATGCTCTGGAGGTGGGCTGCTGCTCGACGACTGCCGCCAGTTTGGCGATCGCGTCGTCTACGTTAGCCGCGACAACGGCAAGCCTGTTGCGAAAATGATGCCGACCCGACAGAAGCGTCCACGCCACGGCTTCGAGTTCTACCGGCGTGCCGCGCAGAAATGCGCACATCTGCGTCGCCTTGCGCTGAAGCGCATCAACATCGCGCGCCGACAAGACAAGCAGTACTGCAGGCAACCGCTCGGGACCTTGCTCGTTGAGCTGATGGTCGCACAGCACGGCATGCGCATTGGTCCCGCTGATACCGAAGGCGCTTACCGCACCGAAGCGCTGCCGATCTGGCCGCCGCGGCCACGGCTGCGATGTCATCGGGATCTTGAATGGCGTATTCGGCCAATCGATCAACGTACTGGGCACGTCGCAATGGAGTGTGGGGGGCGTGCGTTCGTGCCGCAGCGCCTCGACAAGGCAGACAAGACTGACCAGGCCCGACGCGGCGAACGTATGGCCAATATTGCTCTTGCCGGATGTGATCGCACAGGACTGTCGCCGCACACTTGTACCGAACGCGGCGCTCAGGGCCTCGATCTCAATGGGATCGCCAAGCGGTGTGCCGGTTCCGTGTGCGACGACGTAGTCGATCGTGGCCGGATCGATCGCATGGCGATCCAGCACCTGACGCACCAGTCTCTCCTGCGAACGCGCGCTCGGGGCGGTGATGCCATTGGTGCGACCGTCGTAATTGACGCCGCTGCCCCGGACGATCGCATGGATTGGATCGCCGTCGGCGATCGCATCGGCGAGCCGTTTCAGCACGACGGCCACGACCGCTTCTCCGGGAACAATGCCGTTCGCATCCTGTCCGAAAGCACTGCAGCGCCCGTCCGGCGACAGCATGCCGCTACGCTGCATCGCCAGGAACCCGCGCGGCGTCAAGAACAGGTTGACCGCCGCAGCGATCGCCAGATCGCACTCTCTCAGGTGGAGGTTTGAACACGCGAGGTGCAAAGCCACAAGGCCCGAGGAGCAGGCCGTATTGACCGCCATCGTCGGCCCGCCGAAGTCGAGCAGATACGCCAGTCGCGCCGCAAGGACTGAATCATTGGTGTCGGTCACGCTGGCGTCATCGCCGAGCTCTGCGTAAGCACCCGGTTCAACGCCGACGAACATGCCACAGGTCAGACGCTGCAACTGCGCACGGCCGATCGCCGCGTCTTCCATCGCATTCCACGCCTCTTGCAGCAGCAGCCGCTGGCGTGGGTCCATCGTCTCGGCCTCACGAGGCGATATCTCGAAAAACAGCGCATCGAACTCCGCCACGCCGTCGATGGCACCGCACGGATACAAACCCTCTGTGAGGGTCCATCCCGGCCGGTCCGGTGGCATTGCGGAAACTGTGTCGACACCGCAGTCGAAGATCGACCACAGCTCGTCAGTGGTGCGTGCGCCGGGAAAGCGTCCTGCCAGACCGACGATTGCGATCGGTCCGTCGACCTGAACACTGGCGGTTCGCGGCGTCTCCTCGCGGCCCGCCTCCATGATCCGAGCCGGTGCCTGCGTCTGCGCGGCTGTGCCCTGTGCCGTCAGATGCCGGGCAAGCTGTCCCGGCGTCGGGTGGTTGAAGAACGTCGTCGGCGACAACGACGTATTGAACGTATCGCCGATGCGCCTGGCGAGCAGGCCGAGCGATATCGAATCAAAACCGAGCGCCGCGAAGCTCTGCTCCGACGTCACTGCATCCGCTGCAACGCCAAGCACCTCGGCAATCGTCCCGCACAACCGCTCCTCGAAGCCGGCGTCATCCTGTGCCGGCAACATGGGCGTGGTAGTCGCTGTTGATCTCTGCGTCTCAGCACCTGTCTCCTGCAGCCAGATCGGCCGCAGACGAAACGGATAGCGCGGCAACGAACGTCTGACGATCTTCTGCCTGCGGAAAAAGCTTTCGACAGGTACGTCGTAGCCCTCTTTCCACAGATCGAACAGAAGACGTTTATCGCTTGCGTCGTCGAGTGCATCGACCGCTTGCCGCAGCTTCGGATTGGCCTGGAAAATCGCGGACACGCTTGTTGCGACGGCTGCATCGCCAGCCAGGAAATAGCCGGACTTCCCGTTCGAATCGACGTAGCGGCGTAACTTGTCGGCCAGCATCGCCAGATCGCGGTAGCGAAACACGACCCGCTGGCGCTGCGGGGTGCGGCCGACAACAGCGAGCGCTTCGAGTTCAGCAGGTGTGCCGTCGCCATGCTCGGCAGCAGCACACCACGCTTCAGCCAGTGCGATCAGCTGATCCTGATGTCGCGCAGAAAGCGCGAGGTAGTAGTACCCGGTACCGGTTGTTGGCGGATCGAGAGCTGCGGTACGCCACTCCTCAACGATGACATGCGCGTTTACGCCGCCCGCACCGTAATTGTTGAATGCCGCCCGGCGTGGCACCGCTGGATCATGCGAAGCGTGCCACGGCTCGTGGTCGGCCGAGATCTGGTATCGGGTCTTGGATAGATCGGCGATCGCATCGTCTTCCGCCCAGCCTTGCAGACCCAGCAATGTCCGGGTGCGGAACGCCATCACAATCCGTAACAGGGACAGCAAGCCGGACGCACTGTTGGCATGCCCGATGTTCGGCTTCGCGCTGCTGATCCGGCACAGCCGATCCACTGGCACGCCCAGCGCCCGTGCGCTGTCGCAGAACGCCTTCAACTCCTCCGCGTCCCCAAACGGCGTACAGGAACCATGCGCCTCAAGGTAAGCGATCGTCGCCGGATCGACCTGTGCGTCACGATAGGCTTCAACGATCGCCGCCGCCTGCGCCGCAGCACTCGGTGCCGTCAGGGCACCGCCGCCGCCACCGACATGATTGACGAACGAGCCTCGAAGCACCGCATGCACATTGTCGCCGTCGCGCACGGCATCCGGGAGCCGTTTCAGCACGAGCGCGACAACCGCCTCACCAGGAACGAAACCACGACTGCTGCGCTGGAACGGTACGCAACGTGCATCGTCCGCCAGAATGCCCAACGCGGCCTGACCACGATAAGTCAAGGAGGCGGCAGCACCGTAAAGCAGGTTTGCGGCACCGACCACAACGTAGTCGGCTTCACCGGCGCGCAAGGTGCGAATTGCATCGTGTAACGCGAGACTACCGCCGGCACATGCCGCGTTGACGAACACACTCTTTCCGTTGAAACCGAACGCATGCGAAATGCGGTTCGGCAGCGACCAGGACGATGCGCCCACCGGAGTGTAAGGCAGCACCTCGGCGCGGCCGATGACGTCACTGTATGCGCTCTCTTCGGATGCCACCGACACATCCACGCGTACATTCGAAAGATCGGCCGGGCGGATGCCGGCATCCTCGAACGCGTGCCATGTCGCCATCATGAGGAGCCGGAGGCGCGGGTCGATATAGGCCGCCTCGCGCGGGCTGATCGAAAACGGCTCCGGATCAAACAGCGAAATGTCGTCGATGAAACTGCCGTACTTGCCGCAGAGGCCGTCCACAGGGTGGTGGTTGGCCGGGAACTTGCCGATCAGCGAGGCCTGCGCCTGCAGGTTGCCGAAGAACGTCTCCAGCGTTTGGGAGCCCGGGAAGAATCCCCCGATACCGATCACCGCGACCGCGCGCGGGTCTGGCGTCAGATCGGCCACAGCATGCGCTGAGCCACTCCGGGCATCAGGCGGCGTCCCGGCCAGCAGATCCGCCAGCTGCGCATCCGTGTACTCGCCGAGGAAATAGTTCCGATGCAGCTCTAGGATGCGTCTATCGGTGTTACGCGTCATCGACAATCGCCTACCTGGGGGCATGGCCGGTCGCCCCCGGAACCGCCATTGAATGGAGCTTGGTTGCGTCCCTGCCGCTTGAGAGGATTCACCTTGCAGCTCCGGCCGTACGGGCTAGACAAGCGCTGCGATGCGCTCTCTCTTGAATACCTGCACTTTTCCCGTGGCGGTATCCCGCACCGCCACAAGCGCGCCGAAATTGTGTTTCTTGAGGACAAAGTACTCGATCAGCTTCGACTCTGGAACATCGGTAGACATCGACTTCTCGCTGCCGTCGAAACTGGTCCAGGCGTCGCTTGTGTAGTTGAACCAGCGCTGCGGAAATGCGTCGTAGTCGATACTCTCGCCACCCACGAACCGACGCTCGATATGCGCGGAATGTTCATCGTCGAGAATGACGTACTGCCTACGCTCCGGCACGACAATGATGTTGAATCCGCCGGAATCGATGAGATATTCCTTCATGGCTCGCGCTCCTCAGGCCTGGTTCTTGCGCGTGACTGAAAAACCGGCGAAGTACTCGCTGTCACCGATTTCCTTTTGGTGTTTTCCGAGACTTTGGTAAATCTCGAACTTGAACTTGATGAACTCGGGATCCGAATTCAGGATGTTGTCGAACACCGGCAGCAAATTGGCGGTCGAGTTGCCTTTTTTCAGCAATTCGATGTCGACCTCGGTCATGCGCATGTTCGCCATGATCTGGAACGGTGAGACATTGACGACAGCGTGCGGCCAATACTTGGTGAAGACCAGCGCGTCGCCCGGCTCCAGATCCAGAACGAATTTCGGCATATAGGCGTAGAGAGGATCGTGGAGGACCTGGAAATCGAGCGAATGGCGCACTTCGCCCTTGGTCATCATCCCGTTGGGACCGTTCAGATAAGGCCGCAGGATGTGGACCAAGCGCGGATCGATGAAGTACCAGCGCTTGACCCCATTGATCATCAGCGCAACCGAAAGATCGTTGCCTTGGTGCCAATTGGTGCCCCAGGTACGGACGTTGCCCACGAACAGCTGGCTGAACGTGTTCACCGAGTGGCCCCGGAACAGGTCGAGCACGCGCTGCCCACCGATCTCGTCGAGCAACTGGGGATAGTCGTTGAAGATCTGAGCGGAATTGTTGACGTAGTAGCTGCTCTTCGCCTTGCCCGACAGCTGGGCGCGGATGATCTCGGCCAGCGACATGGCGGCTGAGTCGCCGCTGCCGGCCGCCTGGTAGGAACCGCCCTCGTCGAACTGCAGCGCCATGATCTGCACGTCCCCATACGATTCCATCAGATAATCGTGGGTCCAAGTCCGTACCGCCGGCGCGTCTGAAACAAGTCCTTTGATCACGATCGGCGGCACGCGGGGATCGTTCAACATCGCCTGGAGGCGCTCGCGCGTCAATTCCTCCGGCCGATACTTGGGCAGAGGGATGAACGACTGGTTGTAGTCGAGCTCGGCGAAGTCTGGATGCTCACGCAGCCGTTCGTACTTGCGCTTGAGAAGGCTCGTCTCGAAAGGCTCCATGAAATCCGAGCTTTTGAGAATGTTGCGCAGGTGGATCATGAAATGGAAGTTGGCCTGCTCTTCCTTATCGAGCAGCAGGCATTCGCTGGCGTCAATCAGCTTGCGCTGCGCGTCGTTGCAATTTAACCCTTCGTAGATCATGCCGGTTCCTAGTTTATCCGCAATGCTGTTCGACCTGGATCGGGAAGCGCTTCAGCAGGTATTCGCTGAGCTGCTGCAGCGATGTCACCTCCAGAAACAGTACCGGCTGGATGGAGATTTCAAGCTCATGATTCAGTTCAGCGCACAAGCGATTGACTTCCATCGAGTCGAAGCCGAATTCGTCGATGTCCGAATCCCATTGCACATCGGCATGGTCGATGCGCAGAATCGTCGCCGATTTCTGGACCAGGAACTCCTTAAGCCCTTCTTCTACCTCGTTCAATGCCGCCTCCTCGCTGAGAGCTCGTGTTTGATGCGTTCTGTGTGACCATAAACGACCGCAACTTGTGATTCACCGCAGTCGAGCAGCCGCATCGCCAAATCGGTGCCAATTTCGCCGGGCATTGGAAGCAGGCCGTGCTCGTGCATCAGCCGATCGACCGCTTCCGGCGATGGTGCCATTCCGCCGTCGCGCCACAACGGCCAATTCACCGACAGCGTCCGCCCTTGGCGCTCGCCGATCTGCACGAGTCGATTCCGATAAGCGGCATACGCATCCAGGAATGCGTTGGCGAGCGAGTAGGCCGCCTGGCCGGGGTTGCCGAATACCGCTGAAACAGACGAGAACGCCAGCACGAAGTCGAGATCGAGGTGCCGCGTAGCCTCGTCAAGATGACATAAACCGGCGATCTTCGGTGCAAGTACCGCATTGATGTCCAGAACGTCCTTGTTGACGATCAGCCCATCATGGAGCGTCCCGGCGCTATGCACGATCGCATTCAGGCGCCCGGACCGGGCGACGACCGTCTCCACCGCCGCCTGAACCTGAGCGCGATCGGCAACGTCGCACTGCAGCCAGTGCACCTGGTGCGCCGGCGCAGGCAGACGTGAGAGTGCGGCGCGGCGCGCATCGTCCAGGGCCGAACGGCCGAGCAGGTACACGGTAAGGTCGGGGGTATTCTTCAACAGGCGCTCGGCGATCATCATGCCAAGCGCGCCGCCGCCGCCGCTGATCATGACGACCGGGGCCGCGCTGGAGAACGGACTGGTTGCGCCAGTCTGCGCCCGTACATCGAGACGCGCCTCTTCGAGGCGTTGTACCCAGCGCCGGCCGCCGATGTACTGCAAGAACACCTCGTCCGGCACGCTCGCAGCGTCGGCCAACTGCTCACCGGCCGCATTCGGCTCGAGGCGATGATCGAGCACGACGAGTTGGCCCCTGAAACGCGAATGCTCGCGACGTGCGGTTCGCAACAAGCCTGCGAAAGCGACCAGGCAGACATTGTCCAAGCCGTTCGGGACGACGATCTGAAGAAGGTCCCCGAGCTCCGGCGGCGCCATCAGCGCGTCACGAATACGACCGAACACCCACTGCGACAGCGCAGTAAAACGCTCAGGCAGGCCGCTGTCTTCGGGCAGCGCGATCTGGGCGATCTCGACGCCGGGAATGTCTTCGCGAAAATGCGCGGCCTGTCCATCGGGCCAACCGCACAGCAAAATCCTGTGTCGGCCGCCTCCAGACGTGCGTACCGTCGGGATCGCTGCCGGGGACCAGCGCGGTACGAGCACGAGGGGCGCGAGCGGCGCCTCGGTGGACTGCACCTGCAGCATCAGGTGCTCATGCCAGCACAGTGTGCGTGCGAGCGTCTGCGCCGGCAGGTGCACGCGCTTCGCAGCCCGGGTGGACCGGGTAATACGCCCCCCTCGGACCCACATCCACGCTTGAGCCGCCAGCGTGGTGGGCTCGTCATCCGTGTCGCGACCACCGCCCGATCCAGTGGCGCAATACACTCCCTCCGCATTGTCCTCTCCCTTTAGCCAAGCGTAGAGCCGATCATAGAGCTGCCGCAGCGAAGTCGCCACCACCGCCAGTCTCTGCTTTTCCGCTACGCGACCACATTCCAGCGTATCCGCGATCGCGCCGACCCCCTCGGCATCGACCACTCCCCTTGCGGCAAGCGCAGAGACGCACTTTGCCACTGATTCCCTGAGTTGGTCCAGCGTACGGTCCGAGAACAGGAATAGCCGTGGACCGGCGTCCGAAGCCTCGCTCGACATTGGACTCGGTGACGGCAGACACGCTTCTTCAACGATCAGATGGGCATTGACCCCCCCGAGCGATAGCGAATGGACTGCGGCCCGTCGCGGGCGCCCGTCAGTGCGGCGTGGCCAAGGATCGGTCGTATTGGCGATCCGGCACCCCTGCTGCAGGCGGATGTTCTCGTTCAACTCGCCCAGCCCGACGACTCCCGGAATTCGCTCTTCGCGCAGCGAAAGCAGCACTTTGAGCAAGGCGGGGAACGTCGAGCCGACCTCTGCATGCCCGAAGACCGGCTTGAGCGAACTGATCCGCAGGGGACTTTCTTCATCGCGCGGCCCATAGACCGCCTGCAACGCAGCGATTTCTGAAGCGTCGCCGAGCTGGGAACCATTCGCCTCGGCCTCGACATAGTCGATCGTCGCGGGGTCGATCCCACCCCGCCGCAATGCGTCTTCGATCGCCCGCTTCTGGCCCTGCACATTCGGGCTGTACCACTTCAACGGGGACTTGCCGCCATGGAACGTGCCGACGCCCTTGAGCACGCCGTACATCTCGTCGCCGTCCAAACGTGCGGACGGCATTCGCTTGAGCACGATGGCACCGATAACCTCGCTCGGTACGTAGCCGTCCGAGTCACGGCCGAAGCTGCCCGTGGTCTCGCCCGCCGTATACAGGACATTTTTCTCGGGATGCAGAAACGCGTCCGGCGAGAGGGACAGCTGCCCGGTAGCGACGATTGCCTGCTCGCAGCGGCCTTCGCCCAGCGCATCGAGCGCACGACCGATCGCAACCAGGAAACTCGCACAACCCGCGTCGATGATTTCGCTTGGCCCCCGAAGGTCGAATAGATTCGAAATTCGGTTCGCGTACAGCGCTGGGCGTTCGTCATCGGCCCGCGTGGCGCGCTGCGGACGGCCGATCCCCGCGTACCCCGAGTGCCCACTCGTCGCCACGAACACCGCTGTATCGCGCCGCTTGAAATCGGCCATCGTGTAGCCGGCGTTCGCGACCGCCTGCCAAACCGTCTCGATCAGCTTGCGCAGTTGCGGATCCATTGCAATGGCTTCCGCTCGCGTCAGCTTGAATCGCTCGTGATCGAAAAACTCGACTCCGTCCAACCAGCCGCCGTGGAACCCGAAGTCGCGAGATAACGACCCTTCGTCGATTCCCAACAACTCGCGTCGTCGGGTTGGCAGGGGTCGCGTCTGCACATCACCATCGAGAAGGCAGCGCCAGAAATCGTCGATCGACTTCACGCCGGGGAGAAGCGCGGCAAGGCCAACGATGGCGACACCCTCCCTCGCTTCCGGCTGCCGTTCTGCGGGGACGGCCATCGAAGACGGCATGCTGTTTTTCGCATCGGGAGCATGCCTGGCCGGCGGAATCGCGCACCCGCGCAGATATCCACGCACCGCCGCCAGCGTGGAGTGTTCGAGGAACATCGATTCGACGGCATCGGGGATGCATCGTCGCACCCGTGCGATCAGTGCGGCCGCCATGATCGAATCGAAGCCGTACTCATCCAGCGGCGCGTCCGGATCGATCCGTTCAAGCGGCACACCGAGCTGCTCCGCAAGCAACCGCTCGACGAGCTCGACCGCTGCAGTGCCGGACCCGCCCGGATCCAACTCGACGTCAACCGGGGCTGCAGCCAGGATCACGACCGGCATCGGCGCGGGCTCGACGACTCGTCGGGAGATCCAATAGGGGTCTCGCGCGAACGGATAGGTCGGAAGCGAGAGCCGGCGCGCGGCGGTCCCTGCGAACAGCGCCTGCCAAGGCAACGGGACTCCCTCGACGTGGCATGCCGCCAACACGCGCAGGGCGTCACGATCGGCCTCTGACGTGCCATACGTCGCCTTGCAGCGCTGCAATGCCGCGAGCGCGGCGTCAGTGCGCAGCGGGTTGGAAGGGATGTCGCGCGAGACCACAGCAGAGAATGCGCCCGTGCCCGCATCCCGCGCCAGCTGAGCCAGCGCATCGTCCAGATCGTTCACCAGCCACGCTTGGCGACAGCGATAGTGGCGCCTGCCCGTCAGTAGTGTGCAACTGACGTCGAGCAGAGCCGGACGCACTGCCTGAAGATGCTCAGCGAGTAAACGCCTCTGTTCGGCGAGCGCCTCGGCAGTCTTGGCCGACAGTGCGAGAAGCACAGGCCCGCGCGCCATCGCGGCCCGCTCGAGCGGTTGGTAGGACTGCAACACGGCATGCGCATTCGTACCGCTCATGCCGAATGCACTCACCGCCCCGGTCCGCACGCCGTTGCGGCCGGCCCAGCGTCGATGCGCCGTGTTGACGAAGAATGGGCTCTTCTGCCAATCCACGAAGGGAGTCGCCTCAGCGCAGTGCAGGCTGGGCGGGATCTCGGCGCGCCGCAGCGCCTCGATCAGACAGGCCAAGCTGACCAGACCCGAGGCCGCAAACGTATGGCCGAAATTGGTTTTCGTTGATGTCAATGCGCACTGACCGGCGCCTGTCTCGCGCGCGCCGAACGCCGCGGTCAGCGCCTCGATCTCCACTGGATCGCCCAGCGCCGTGCCGGTACCGTGCGTGACCACATACTCGATGTCGTCAGGGCGGATGCGACTGCGTGCCTGCACCAGGCGAATGAGTTCTGCCTGGGCCGCTCCGTTCGGAGCGGTGAGCCCATTGGTGCGTCCATCGTGGTTGACGCCTGTGCCGCGCACGACGGCATGGATGCAGTCACCGTCCGCCTCTGCGTCACCCAGACGCCTCAGGACGACCGCGACCACCGCCTCGCCGGGCACCATCCCGTTCGCACGCCGATCGAATGCATGGCATCGCCCATCAGGAGAGAGCATGCCTGCACGCGTCATGCCGACGAATGCGTCGGGTACCAGAAGCAGGTTGACCGCACCCACGACGGCCGCATCGCACTCGCGCTGCCGCAGGCTGGTGCAGGCCATGTGCAGCGCGACCAGACCCGACGAGCACGCCGTGTTCAGTGCGAGGTTGGGTCCGTGCAGATCCAGGAAATACGACAGGCGCGCCGCGAGCACCGCCTCGTGATTGGCGGTGATCGTCTCCCGCTCCGCTTCGAGCCCGCCGTAAGCGCCAGCCTCGGCGCCCACGAAGACACCGATCCGCTGTCTGGCGAACGCATCTTCACCAAACGCGGCATCCTCGAGCGCGCGGTACGCCTCCTGCAAGAGCAGACGCTGGCGTGGATCGATCAACGCGGCTTCGGAGGGCGCTATCTCGAAGAACAACGGGTCGAACTCGGCGACGCCCGGCAGGATACCGGCCCATTTACAATTGGTTTTGCCGCTTGTCGGCCCGGCGTCCGCTACGAAGACCGCCGACCAATCGAACCGTTCGCCCGGAATTTCGGCGACCGCGTCGATGCCATCGCAGAGCACCTGCCACATCGCGTCGATGGTGCGCGCACCCGGGAAGCGACCACTGATACCCACGATTGCGATCGCTTCATCGCTGTCCTGCATCGGCGCGGAGGCGAACCGGCGCTGGGGCGCCACGGCCTGTGCCGTTGGTCGCGGCGGAACCAGAGGCGTCGGTGCCGCCGTACGCACCATGGGCACAAAATGCTCGGCCAGCGCAGCGATCGTTGGATGACTGAAAAAGACGGTTGGCGCAACCGCGATCTGCCAGCGCGCAGCGATCCGATTGGCATACAGCTGCAGGGTGATCGAGTCGAAGCCGAAGTCCGCGAGGATGGCTTCGCTGACGATACGCTCCGGCGCGAGTTTGAGGACCTCGCCCGCAATGGATTTCAGCTCAGCCTCCACGTCGCGTCGATGCTGAGCGTCCCCGGGCGGCGGGATGTCGGCGGGTGCCGCGAGGTACTCCGGGTTGTATGGCAGCAGGGTCGCTATGCGCTGCCGGTCGCCGGCGAGCACGAGCGGCTGGCCCGCGTCCATCTGGAGCAGCCTTTCGAGCAACGCGAAGCCCTCTTCGACGCCAAGCATGCGTTGGCCGGTGGCCGCGAGATACGCGTCCGTTCGAGTCCCGCCCCCATCGAGCGACATGCCGTCGCCCTCCCACAGCGGCCATGCGACCGCGAGCGTACGCCCGCCGCTGCCGCCTGCGCGCATGCGCGCATGCGCGAGCTGGAACCGATTGCCTGCTGCGTAATCGCAGGCACCAAAGTCACCGAGGATCCCTGCTGCGGATGCGAAGTAGCAGGCGAAGTCGAGCGGCTCGCCGTGGAGCACCTGGCCAAGTGCCAATGTGCCGTCGATCTTCGGTTGCAGCACTCGGGCATGCTGGTCCGAGCTGCGCTCGGAGAACGTGCCCACGCCTGTCGTGCCGGCCAGATGGAATACACCGTGGATCGGTCCGAGTCCGAGGGCCAGCTCAGCGAGCTGCGACTGGAGCGTGTCTGCACAAGTCAGATCGGAACAGATGTACGCAACCGTGTCCGGACGGCCGTCGGCCAGGACATCGACGATAGCCGAGCGGGCCGGGTCGAGGGGTGAACGACCGACGAGAACGAGCCGTGCGTCGACCGTATGCCGCAGATACCGCGCGAGCCGACGGCCGATGCTACCGAGGCCACCGGTGATCAGATATGTACCTCGCTGGCGCAGACACTTCCCGTCCGAATTCGGTGGCGCCAGCGGCAACGCTTCGACTTTGGGCGCATGCCGCACGCCATTGATGTACATCGCGCAGTGAGGCTCGGACACCCGGGCCTCACGCCAGATCCGCTGAACGAATGCGTCGACGCCGATACCCGGCTCAAGCTCCGTAAACACGCACGACAACGGCGCGCCCGGCATCACGGCATGGAATGAGCGCTGGATGCCTATCCAGCTCTCGAATCGCGCACGTTCCTCCGGGTGGTCCGGGTTCCAGCGTCCGCACAACACGATCCGGCGGAGCCCTTGCGCCGCCGACTGCAATGCATGCAGCACATGAAGTGCCCGCGGCACGATGTGCGCCGGCAGGACACCAGCGCCCCCTGCAAGGTAACAGGCGCCCTCCAAAGTGCCGAAATCGGCAGCGACAGCAGCGACGGTCACCCGCACAGCGTCGGGATCGTCGAGCCGTGTGCCATAGCGACCCGGGCCCCGGGCCCTCTCCGTAGCGTCGTCGTCATTGACCACGGTGATCACACGGATGCCAGGCGCAAGCGGCGCCAGTGCCGTTCGTACGGCGTCGGCTTCGTCGGCGTCATCGACGAACCACAGCCAGGGGCGCGGCGAAGCGGAGGCGGGTCCGTCGCCGGTGAGCGGCTGCGGCCTCCAATGCTCGATGAACACGTGAACGTCATCTGCCGAGTCCAACGCATCGCCAGCCAGTTCGAGGCCACTCACTTGCACGCAAAGGCGCCCATCGATGTCGCATATGTCGATGTCGAACACGCCGGCGCGCCGACTGATGCGCACCCACGCCGACTGTGGGCACGGAAGATATGCGACGAGTCGGCTCAATGAAGCCGCACGTCGACCCGTGCCGACGACGAGGGTACCGGTCAGCCGCACCAGCGTCGCCGCGAGATCCGGCGGCAGCCAAGCATCTGTCCCCGACCCGGCGGCGCGTTCGATGCGTGCGACCGTTACCTGCCCATCGCTCCAGACACCGCGCACGGATGGATCGTCGCTGAGCGGACGGGGTGCCATTGCTTCGATTCCGGGCAAATCGAAACTCACGCTCTCCGCTTGGGCAGCCCACAGCCGCAGGCTCGCGTCGAGCTTCGCTTGGCCGCCGTTGGTCACCTCCACCGTGACACCATCGCCGTCGAGAACCGGCAAGACCGTCGCGTGGATCGGCCGTCCGCGCCCCTCGGCATCGACCCGATCAAACTCCTCGCTCCAACGGATCGCTTCGATCGTGACTGCCGACCAACCGTATTCTCCACTCGCATGCACCGCCGCCGCGATCGCCATCTCAAGTGCGACGAGCGCCGGTATTCGACGGCCATCCTCGGAACCCGGCAGTGGGTTCGCGAATGTCGACGTGTATTGCTGGGCTCGCAGCGTCGAGGTGTTTTCGTGGAGGAGAGGATGCGGGCCAGTCCGTGCGGCCCCGGCGTCGCGAGCCGGCAGATCGAGCCAACAGCGCTCGCGCGCGAACGGATAGCCGGGCAGATGCACGCGCCGGCGCGCACTGTCGTGGAGTTGCGTCCAGTCGATGGCTCCGCCGGCGACCCACCGCCGTGCGCACTCCGATGACCGGCCACTTTGAACCTGCGAGGCAGCCAAACCGGTCAAATAGCTGTCCGGTAGCGAGGACAGAGCCGAAGCGCCACGCTCGACTTCACCAAAATGCACGGCGCTCGCTGGTTCGCCGCGTACGTATGCACGAAGCGCGAGCGCGAGTCTTTCGAGGGAGCGCTCGACCACTGCGAGCCGATAGGGCATCGGCTCCCGACCGATCTGCAGCGTCCATGCGATGTCGGCGGTATCAACGTTGTCGAGGTGGCCCTGCTCGATCGCGGAGGCGAGCTTCGTCGCGCGCGCTGCGAGTTCGCCAACGCTGCGTGCCGAAAGAGGAAATACCCACTCGTGGTTCGCGTCGGCCGTTGGGCGCGGTGCAGAGACGTGCTCCTGCACGATGAGGTGGGCATTGGCTCCTCCTGCACCGAACGACGAGACTGCGGCCAATCGCGGCTGATCAGCACGGGCCCGCCACGGGCTGAGTCCGCGCTGCACCGCGAACGGCAAACCCGAGAAATTAATATTCGGGTTCAGCACTTCGGCATGCAGCGACGGTACCAGCAGGCGATGCTTGATCTGCAGCAGCACCTTAGTCAGCCCAGCCACGCCGGCGGCGCTCTCGCAGTGGCCGATATTCGATTTGACCGAACCAATCGCGCAACCACCGGCCGGGAGCCCGGCCCCGGCAAATGCCCGTGCCAAGCCCTCGATTTCAATCGGATCGCCCAACGCCGTACCGGTACCGTGGGCTTCGATGTAATCGAGGGAGCGAGGGTCCAACGCTGCCTGACGCCACGCCTGCGCTACGACATCCTGCTGCGCACGTGGGTTCGGCACGGTGTAGCCGCTGGTACGCCCACCGTGGTTGAGCGCGATACCCTTGATGACGCCGTAGATCGCATCCCCATCGCGCTCCGCGTCAACGAGCCGTTTCAGCACCGCGACGCCGACACCTTCGCTCGGCACGTAGCCGTCGCCGCCTATGCCGAAGCTGCCGCAGCGCCCGCGGCTGGCGATGAAACCGCCTTGGCTCAGCATCAGGTACTTGTTCGGGTGGAGCGAAAGATTCACGCCGCCCGCGAGCGCGGCGTCGACAGTACCCGCACGCAATGCGTCGCAGGCGAGCGCGAATGCGCTGAGCGAACCGGAACACATGGTGTCGACGGCGATGCTGGGACCGCGGAAGTCGCAATGGAACGACACGCGGTTGGCGACGGATGCGATACCTGTCGGCAGCCCTAGCGGTTGGCCGCCGAGGCTCGCCTCGGCCGCAAACAGCGCGTATTCCTGCGACATGACGGCGGCATAGACTCCGACCAGGCGTTCGGCCGGTCGCACCGGCCCTGCCAGACTGTCGCGCGTGTGACCTGCGTCTTCGATCGCGAGCCACGCCTGTTCGAGAAACAGGCGCTCTTGTGGATCCATCAGCGCCGCATCGCGGGGCGAGATCTGGAAAAAAAGCGGCGCGAACATGTCGACATCGTCGAGAAAGCCGCCCCAGCGTCCAGGACTGCGGTTCAGTCGGTCGGGGCTTGCCTGGTCGGGGCTTGCCGCGCAGTACGTGCGCCAGTCCCAGCGGGACGCGGGCACATCGACGATGCAGTCGGCGCCTTCGTACAGGCGGGTCCAGAACGTTTCCAGGTCCGGCGCACCAGGGTAGCGGCCTGCGAGGCCGACGATTGCGATGTCGGCGGCGTTCGCCTGCCTCGCAGGCTTCACGGCGCGCTCAAAGTTCGACAACTGCGCTGGACTCGTAACCTCCTTCACGGATGCATTTCGAACCTGGGCAAACGGCCGGCCGTGCTCGTCGTAGAACGTCGCGTCGAAAGCCGCGTAGCCCTGCCGGACGGTACGGATGCTATGGAGCATCCACACCCATCGCGGCGCGGAGTCGAATGCATCGATCCGCTCGATCGCGAGCGGCACCAAGGGGCGTTTGCCGTCGCCAGTCGCGATGGCCGGGATGAGGAGATAGCACGCGTTGAGCAACAGTATCGGGAGCGCCTCTGGACCCTGCACGCTCTCGTCGAGCACGACTCGGGCGAGCTGCGTGACCGAGTCGATCTCGTACAGCGCTTCGATCACACGCAAGGCGGGGCCGATCGAAATATCCCGGATACGGGTGTAGTGCGCGTCGCGCTCGTCATCCGTCGCCTTTCGCGCCCCCTCAAGGGCAAGCTGCAAATCGAGCAGCCGCGGCCGCTCATCGACCGGCACCACGCGGCCACTGCAACAGACGTGCCCATCCTGCGATACATGGAACCGACCATCGGCGAGTTGGAGATCGATGTCGATTGAATCCGGAGGCGACAAGGGCAGCGGGCCACCGGCGAACACGATCGCCTCCAAAGCCCCTTGCCCGAGGTCGTCGAGTGCGGCGTCCAGTGCGAAGCAAGGATGGGCGACGCCCATCAACGCCGGACGCCCGTAGAATCGATGATCGTGGACGAGCGGCTGATCGGCACCGACGCTCATCCGACGGGTGAGAATCTCTGCCGTCAGCGCTGCGACGGGAACGGTTTGCACGTCACTGGTGACCTCCAGTCGCCGCTGCACGTGATCGACGACCTCCCGCAGCGTGCCGTGCTCGAACAGCAGCGTTGGACTGAGCCGCAGATCGAACGCACGCTCGATCCGCGCCAGAAGATCAAGCATCTGCGACGATTGGAGGCCGATCGCGAAGAAACCGGCATCTGCGTCGATCACCGCCACCGGGACATCGAGCAGTGGCGCGAGAAGGGCTCGTATCGTCGCCTCGACAGGTGTCGCATCGCTGGCGTGGGCGCGCGCCACAGCCCGGGGATCGGCCTCGTCCGTCACGCGCGCCACGGGCGCCGGGAGCGTGCCCGAACGAACTCGCTTGGAGGTCATTCCGCGCAGCTCGGCGACCTGCCGGCCGTTCGCAGCGTAGAAGCGGATGTCGAGGCGAACCAGCTCGTCGTTGGCGACGATCGACGAGCGGTCGATCACTGCATAGCAATTGCGCGGAATGCGCTCGCTGCACGCAAATGTTTCGTAGTGAAGCGGCAGGAACAAGGTTTGGTCGTCGAAATCGCGCAACGCCTCGGCCGCCATCGCTGCACCGTCGATGATGGCCGGATGGCATAACAGTCCGTCAGCATCACTACCCTCTGCATGGAGCTCGATCAGACAGACATCGGCGGCGACATCGACCGTTCCCGCAGCTCGAATGATTCCAGCATGGGTCAGCCCGCGCCGCTCAGACGCGGCATAGATCGCCTCCATCCCAATCCGGCGGTCAGCCCGTTCCTGCATCAAGGCGACGTCGATCCTGCCGTCGAGCATCACCGTCTCGAGGATCAGTTCGGCCGTGGCATAGCGGCGATCATCGATGCCCTCGACGTCGATCGTCCAGCCCTGCGCGATCGGCGTGAAGACGATTCGCAGCCGCACGCCCGGCGTGTCGACAACCAGTGGCTGCAGGATCGACAGCCGCCTCAGCGAAACAGCATCGAAGCCGATGCCAAACGCGGGGCATGCCAATTGAAGCAGCAGATCGATATACGCCAGGCCCGGCAGAACGGCACGATCGTGTATGCGATGGCCGGCGACGACCGGATGCTGTGCCGAAACCGTCGTCTCAAACAGTCGCCTCACGGAACTCTCCCCAAATATTGACGACGGCCGGTTTTGCGCCGGAATGGCGTGACTGCGACGCAGCGACGTTGATGCTGTCGGCCCATGGCATCGGCCAGCGCTTCCACTGCAGCGGTGGAAGCGGCAATGGTGTACGCGTCGGGATGTAGTCGGCCGGCGCCTGCTCGATGATGACGTGAGCATTCGTACCACCGTCCGCGAACGAATTCTGTGCGGCAATACGGGTCTTTCCCGGCGGCACTGTCCATTGCTCGAGTCGGCGTACGAAACGCACACGGGAGCCGGCGAAATCGAAGTGCTCGAACGGTTCTCGAGCGGACAGGAACGGCGGCCGCGCGGCGTTGGCTACGCTGAGCACGCAGCACACGAACCCCGCCAGGCCCGACGACAAAAGCAGATGGCCGACGTTGGGTTTGACCGAGCCGATCACGCACTCGCCCTGTGTGAGATCTCCCAGAGCGTAGGCCGCAGCCAGCGCCTTGATCTCGATCGAATCGACGATCATCGATCCGCCTCCGTTCGCCTCGATGTAGCCCACGTCGCCGGGCCGCACCCCCGCCAGCTCGAGCGCATCTGTGATCACCCGGCGCTGTGCGTGCAGGTTCGGCGAACCGGGACCCAGCGTCTGCCCGTCATTGTTCACCGAGACTGCGCGCACGACCGCATAGATGCGATCGCCATCGCGACGCGCGTCATCGAGACGCTTGAGAACGACCATGCCGGCGCCTTCGCCCAAGACCTCGCCGCTGGCGTTACGGTCGAAGACGTGGAACTCCCCATCGCGGTTGAGTATGTTGCGTGCTTCGAACAACTGATGCGCGCGCGGGTCCATCAGCAGACTGACGCTGCCGACCATTGCCATGTCGATCGTGCCGGCCCGCAATGCTTCGCTGGCAGTCGACAGGCATACCAGGGCCGACGAGCATGCCGTATCGAGCACCAGACTCGGTCCCGCCAGGTTGAAAAACCGCGATAGATTGGTGGCGAGGTAATTTTGGCCGAGCCCGAGAATCGGGTTTGGCGCCTGCAGGATGCGATCGAAAGAGGCCGCCGACGCATGCGCCCGTCCGCCCACATACACGCCCACCCGATGGCCGCCGACAGCGGCAGCGTCGTAGCCCGCGTCGTGCAGCGCCGCAAGGCCTTGCTCGAGCAGGATCCGCGCCTGAGGATCCATGATGGCCGCATCCTCGTCCTTGATGCGGAAGTATCGGGCGTCGAACGCATCGACATCGTCGAGCCAGCCTCCGTAGGCGTTTGACTCGCCTGCCTGCTCCCAGCGCCCCGCCGGCAAAGGCTCGATCGCGGACCGGCCTTCGGCCAACAGGGTCCAAAAAGCGTTTTGATCCGGGGCACCCGGCATGCGGCACGCAATGCCGACGACCGCGATCTGCTGGTAACCATCCGGTGTCATCGTCGAACGCAGCTGCGGCTCAGTGGAGACGGCCTGTTCCGGGACCGGCGCAGCCGGCATAGTCGGCTGGGCTGGCGGAAGAGGGATCCGCGTCGGCGGATCAACCGGCGCGAGGACCGCGTGGTGGACGTCATCGCGTGCTGCCAGATGCCGGGTAAGTGCGCGCAGCGTGGCGTGTTCGAACATCATCGCCGGGTCGAGCGGCTGCGAGAAGCCGCGCTGCAACGTGCCCATCAACTGGGCGATCAGGATCGAGTCGACGCCGTAGGCCTCGAATCGCTTGTCGTCCTCAAGGTCGTGATCAGCCAGCCCGAGCTCGACGGTCAGCGCCGCACGCAGCCAACGGTACATGGCGGACTCGAGGTCGAAGGCTTCATTGCGAGGCAGGGTCTGCTGCGAATCCGGCAAGATTGCCGCGCGCGGTATCGACGGCAGCTGGAGCAATCGCGACGGATGACCCGCCTCGGACGTTCGGATGCAAGGCACTGCCACGCCGACGCCGTGCTCCAGAGCGCAATCAAGAAGCGCAAGGCCTTCGCGGGTAGTAAGTGTTGCCAGGCCACTTGCGCGGTAGTGCGCGCTCGCCGCCTGGCCGGCCGCCATGCCGGTTTCGCTCCATTGCGGCCACTGCAGGGCACGCAGATAGCTGCAGCCGGACGCCCGCTCGCGTTCGACATAGCAGTCCGCATACGCATTTGCGAGCGCGTAGTCGATTTGTCCTGCGGCAAGCGCCGGAGCGACTGCGGCAACCGATGAGAATACGACGAGGTGTTCCGGCGGATCGTCCCTCAGTGCGTCGTGCAGATTTCGCAGGCCTGCCAGTTTGGGCGAAGCCACCTGCTGCATGTCCGCAGGTTGCTTGCGGATGAATGCGGGGGCGTTGCCGAGGCTGCCTGCACAATGAAACACGGCCCGAATACGGGCAGTCGCCCGTGCCCCAGCGATCACTCGCCGCACGCCGTCAGCGTCTTCCAACAGCGTGGCGTGATACTGGACGTCGACACCACGTGCGACCAGAGCGAGCAGACGCTCCAGCTTGGCGCGCTGTGTTCCACGAGCCTCGCGTGCGGCTTCCTCCCATTGGTCGCGGGGCGGCAACGTCTCACGCCCGAACAACACCAGACGCCTCGCGCCGTGGGCAACAGCATGCTCGGCAACTGCAGCGCCAAGCCCCCCGGTGCCGCCAGTGATGACGACGGCATCCTCGTGAACATACGTGATCGGGGCGGCCGGGGGCGTCGGCAATGACCGCAGCCCTGGCACCATTCTGACGGCACTGCGGTAAGCAATCTCGGCAGTCGTGTCGGCAGTCGTGACGACAGCCATTTCTGCGAGCAGCAGATCGGCAATGCGCTCTGGTTGATCCAGCGACTCGTCACTGTCGATCCGCAGGGTACGCAGCTGTCGATACTCGGCAGGCAGCGAGCGGTAGACGCCGAGCATGCGGGCACCTTGAAGCGTCGGCATCCCACCCGGACAGTCGCTCAGGTTGTGGGTGAGCTGAATGAACGTCAGACCAGCCGTGCGCGCCTGGTCGACCAGCAACTGCAGCAAGTGCAGCTTGCCCGCTTCGAGAAGCAGGGAGTCCTCGTAGCTGGCGTCATATGCGCAGAGGTCGATCACCGCATGCAACGGCGTCGCCAGATGCTGCTGCACCATGGCATAGGCGGCCGACGCCGCGCTGGCGTCGTAAAAGTCGAACCCATCGGGCGGCGTTGCCCTGTGCTGCACAACCAGAACCTGTGCGGGGGCGAGACGGGAGCGCACCGCTGCTGTCAGCGCAGCCGTGGCGGGAGTCGCCAGGATCAGCAGGGCGCCGCGGTGCGGGATGGCATCAACCATGGAACGCGGCGCAGGACTCCAGTCGCGCACGAGCAGTTCGTACTGCGGGGATGCATCCGCCCGGGGCTCGACCGATGGAATGCGGACCTCGATCGAGTCCGGCGCCCAATAGCGTTTCCGTGCGAACGGGTAGCTGGGCAGAGCGATGCGTCGGGGGCGCGGACCGTCGGCGTACAGGCTGCGCCAGTCCACATCCAGCCCCTGGCTCCAGACCTCCAGCACCTTGCCCAGCTTGCCCCGTTCGATCCACCTCCGCAGCGTCTGTGCGAACTCCTCGTCGCGGGCCAGACCTGCCAGACCCGTCCTGACCGCCTTCACTTCGCCTCGGTACAGGCCCTCCACCGTATCCCCGTGACC